>WQWK01000008.1 GCA_009785395.1 Conexibacteraceae bacterium | reverse complement strand
GGGCAGCGCGAAGCTCGACGGGAAGGAGCTCTTGACCGCGTCGGGTGAGGAGCTCCGGCGGATTCGCGGCAACGACATCGCGATGATCTTCCAGGACCCGATCAGCTCGCTGAATCCGGTCTACCGGGTCGGCCACCAGATCGTCGAGCAGATTCGCACCCACAACCGGCACGTCAGCAAAGCCGACGCGATGGCCCAGGCGGTCGAGCTGATGGAGCGCGTCGGCATCCCGCGCGCCGCCGAGCGCCTGCGCTCCTACCCGCACGAGTTCTCGGGCGGCATGCGCCAGCGCGTGATGATCGCGATGGCGCTCTCCTGCTCCCCGAAGCTGCTGATCGCCGACGAGCCGACGACGGCGCTGGACGTGACGATCCAGGCCCAGATCCTCGACGAGCTGCGCAAGCTGCGCAGCGAGACCAACGCCGGAATCATCCTCGTCACCCACGACCTCGCCGTCGTCGCCGACATCGCCGACCGCGTCGTCGTCATGTACTCCGGGCGCGTCGTCGAGCAGGGCAGCCTCGACGACCTCTTCTACAACCCGCAGCACCCCTACACGTGGGGTCTGCTCGGGTCGATCACGCGCGTCGACCGTGACCGCGGCACGCGCCTGCCGGCGATCGCCGGGATGCCGCCGTCACTGCTGGCCACACCGAAGGGCTGCCACTTCCAGCCGCGCTGCCCGCACGCCTTCGAGAAGTGCGGCGAGGTGCCGGAGCTGGTCGCGCGCCTCCCCGACGCGCCCGGCCACCTCGATCGCTGCTGGCTCTACCCGGAGCCCAAGCGCGAGCTGCGGCTCGTCGACGGCCAGATCGGCCTGGCCGCGCCGGCCGGCCCGGTGATCGCATGACCGAGGCCGGAGAGGGCATGCCCGAGCCCGCAGAGCCCGTGGGCGAGCCGGTGAACGGTGGCCAGGCGGTGAACGGTGGCCAGAGAGATAAGCGCGCGACCGAGCTGATGACGGTCGATCACCTGCGGGTGCTCTTCCCCGTCAAGTCGGGACTGATCATCGACCGCACGGTCGCGAACGTGCACGCGGTCGACGACGTCTCGTTCACGATCAACGAGGGCGAGACGCTCGGCGTCGTCGGCGAGTCGGGCTGCGGCAAGACGACGCTGATACGCACGCTGGTGCGGCTGATCGACCCGACCGGCGGCGAGATCAAGTTCCGCGACGCCGACATCACCAAGGCCCGCCGCCGCGAGATGCAGCCGATCCGGCGCGAGATGCAGATGGTCTTCCAGGATCCGCAGGCGTCGCTCAACCCGCGCAAGCGGATCAGCCAGATCCTGGCGACACCGCTGAAGCTCCGCGGCGTCCCCTCCGATCAGGTCGAGGCCGAGAGCCGCAAGCTGCTCGAGCGAGTGGGCCTGCGGCCCGAGCACCTCAGCCGCTTCCCGCACGAGTTCTCCGGCGGCCAGCGTCAGCGCATCGGCATCGCCCGCGCGCTCGCGATCGGCCCCAAGCTGATCCTGCTCGACGAGCCCGTCTCGGCGCTCGACGTCTCGATCCAGGCCCAGGTCATCAACCTGCTCGACGAGCTCCAGGACGACCTCGGCCTCAGCTACGTCTTTGTGGCCCACGACCTCAGCGTCGTGCGCCACGTCTCCGACCGCATCGCCGTCATGTACCTCGGCAAGATCATGGAGCTCTCGCCCTCCGAGGAGCTCTACACCAAGCCGATCCACCCCTACACGTCGCTGCTGCTCAGCGCGATCCCGATCCCGGACCCGGCCGAGAACCGCGCCCGCACCCGCACGACCGTCACCGGCGAGGTCCCCAGCCCGATTGACCCGCCCAAGGGCTGCCGCTTCGCCAGCCGCTGCCCGCGCGCGAGCGAAATCTGCCGCTCCGTCGAGCCCCAGCTGACCGAGTACGCGGACGGCCACCTGGCCGCCTGCCACCACCCGCAGAACATCACGGCCGCAGAGCTCGCCTCGGCCAAGCGCTCGGATCACAGCCCGCAGAACGCGGGCGATCAGATGCCGACGCTGCCGGCCCAGCAGGCTGCCTGAGGCACATCGCCCCGGTAGGCTGGGGCCATGCGCTACCCAGGCGAGTGGGAGCCGCACGAGCGGACGATCATGGGCTGGCCCTGCCGCACGGAGCTGTGGGGGCCGGGGCTCGAGCAGGCGCGGGCCGATTACGCCGAGGTGGCCAACGCGATCGCCGACTTCGAGGATGTGACGATGATCGCGGGCTCGGCCGAGGATGCGCGGGCCGCAAGGGGGGCCTGTACCAGTCGGGTCGCGATCGTGGAGTTGCCGATCGACGACTCCTGGCTGCGTGACAGCGGCCCGATCTACGTCGTCGACGACGCGGGCGGGCGTCTCGCCAACCATTTCGGCTTCAACGCCTGGGGCGAGAAGTTCCCGCCCTGGGATAAGGACGCCGCGATCGGCGCGCTGATCGCGCGCGAGCTCGGTGACGAGGTGCGCCCGGTGCCGATGGTGCTCGAGGGCGGCTCGGTGATCAGCGACGGCGCCGGCGCGATCATCACCACAGAGCAGTGCCTGCTGGCGAAGAACCGCAACCCGTCACTGTCGCAGAGCGCGATCGAGGAGCTCCTGGTGGAGTACCTCGGCGCCGAGCGGATCGTCTGGCTGGGCCAGGGACTGGCCGAGGATCGCGATACGGACGGGCACGTCGACCTGATCGCCGCGGTCACGCCCGACCGGCGCGTGCTCGTGCAGACCGTGCCGGAGCGTAACCCCAACCACGAGAACTGCGCGGAGAACGTGGAACGGCTGCACGATGCCGGGTTCGAGACGATCGCCGTCCCGCACCTCCCCTACGCGGATGTCGCCGGCGAGCGCGTTGCTGCCGGATACCTGAACCTCTACGTGTGCAATGGTGCGGTGATCGTGCCGGTGACCGAAGCCGAGTACGACGAGGAGGCGCTCGCGATCATCGCCGGCGCCTTCCCCGGGCGCGCTGTCGTGCCGGTCCCGGGAGCGACGCTCGCCTACGGCGGCGGCGGTCCGCACTGCATCACCCAGCAGGTCCCGGCGACATGAGCACGGACTACCTCGTCAAGGTTGCGGACGCGATCCCGGAGTCGCCGGCGCGCACCCGCGGGAGCGAGCGTGCGCCGCTGCGGCTCGGTCTCGTGCAGCAGCGCTGGCGCGCGGACGCGGCCGAGCACGAGCAGGCGCTCGCCGAGGGCATCGCGCTCGCGGCGGCGGAGGGCGCGCGGATCGTCTGCCTGCAGGAGCTGACGCTGTCCCCGTACTTCGCGATCACGCCTGAGGGCCCGGCACAGCTGGGCGTCGAACCCGAGTCGCTCGATGACGGGCCGACCGTGAGCTTCGCCCGGCGCGCCGCCGCCGCCTCCGGCGTCTATGTGCACGCCTCGCTGTTCGAGCGTGCCGACCGCGGCGACGGACTCGGCTTCAACACGGCGGTGCTCGTCTCCCCGGACGGTGAGCTCGTGCAGCGCACGCGCAAGCTCCACATCCCCGTCACCGCCGGGTACTACGAGGATCGCTACTTCCGCAGGGGCCCGGCCGCCGGCGAGGGCGAGCCGTTCCCGGTCGTGTCACTGCCGGACTCCGACGCCAAGCTCGGGCTGCCGACGTGCTGGGACCAGTGGTTCCCGGAACTGGCGCGCGCGTACTCGCTCGCCGGGGCCGAGGTGCTGATCTACCCCACCGCGATCGGCTCCGAGCCAGACCATCCGCAGTTCGACACCGAGCCGCTCTGGCAGCAGGTGATCGTCGGCAACGGCATCGCCAACGGCACCTTCATGGTCGCGGTCAACCGCTTCGGCGCCGAGCCGCCGCTCACCTTCTACGGCTCCAGCTTCATCTCCGACCCGTACGGCCGTATCCTCGTCCAGGCGCCGCGCGACCGCGAGACCGTGCTGGTCGCCGACCTCGACCTCGATCAGCGCCGTGACTGGCTGGAGCTGTTCCCGTTCCTGACGACGCGGCGGCCGGACGCGTACGGGTCGCTGACCGCTCCCGCGGATCGCTGAGCTCAGCGCCGCAGCGCGGACTTCGTGCCGCCCAGCGACCCGGGCCCGGCGTAGCTGGCCGGCCCGCGCACGGTCACGGCCTGCTCGGGCGCCGCGGTGACCGCTCGCATCGCGCGCACCGCGATCACGATCGCGCCCGTCAGGCAGCCGAGCGCCACGCTCCAGTACAGCGCCGCGACCACCGGCATCGCTCCGCCCTGCATCAGTGCGAGGCTCCACGCCATGCCGATCGGCGAGAGGCCGTAGGCGTTGGCGTAGTACAGGAGCAGCAGGACGAGCGGAATGACGCCCGCCACGACGAGCACCGCGAGCACCCAGCGGTGGCTGCGCGCGCGTGGCTCGGCGAGCCAGAGCCAGAAGTGCAGCGCCGGGATCAGCAGCAGCGCGGCGTACGGATTCAGCGCCCAGACGACGACCGCGAGCACGCACATGACCGCACTGAGCGCGACCGCGGCGGCATCGGCGGCCGGGCTCTCCGGCTTGCGCCCGTTCGCGAACCGGCCGCCTCGCATGCCCGCCAGCGCGTGCAGGCAGGCCGGGCGCAGAAACACGTAGCTCGCGACCATCAGCACCGCGATCATGCCGAGCGCGGCGGCATCGCCACCGGTCAGGGTCACCGCGTGACCGCCGACCGCGCCCGGAGGGGTTGCCGAGAAGACCCCGGCTGCGCGCGCGATCAGCAGCGCCACCAGCCCGGTCACGAACGGAATCGCGCCGGTCAGAACCCAGCCGATCCAGCGCCCGAGGGTATGGCCGCGGCGTCGCGTGCGGGCGAGCGCATCGAGCGTCGTCGCCGCGACCGGCAGCAGCAGCGCCAGCCCGAGCAGCTGCACGGCCCACAGCGGCACCAGCTTGCCGCTGAGCACCAGGTAGGAGCTCGGGGCCGCAACCGGCGGGCCCTGGTCCAGCGCGTTTACCGTCTGCAGGACTGCGGTTCCGAGGTTCGCGGCCCGCGTCGCGGAGCCTGTCGTCACCCCCCCGGTGCTCCCGGCACTCCCGGCGCTCCCGGCGCTCCCGGAATCGGCGGCGCTCCCGGCAGCCGCAGGCCGGTCGCCGGATACAGACAGCAGCACCGCCGGCAGCCCGCGCCCGGCGAACGGCGCCTGCTCGGTGATCGCGAACGGGAAGGCGAGCCGCGCGAACTGGCCGGCGAGCCCGCCGGTCTCGTTGGCTATCCCGGTCGCCGCGGCGACGTAGTCGCCGAGCGTCCTGCGCAGCACCGGCGGCGCGAGCTTGTCGGTGGCCGACCAGGGAATCACGACCGGGCTGCGCACGCCCGCACCGGCGAGGTCGCCCAGCAGGATGACGGCGTCGACCTGGGCCCCCCCGAGCGACTCGGCCAGGTGGGTGGCGCCCGCGGCGCCGAGCTGGCCGCTCGTGGAGATCAGCATCACCGAGCGGTTGAGCGTCTCGCCGCTGAGCGCATGCGCGAGTTCCAGCATCACAGCGGTACCGGAGAGGCCTGCCGCGGGCGGCGAGCCGGCCGCGTCGCGGTGGCTGATGACCACGATCGTGCCGCTGCTGAGACCCTGCCGCGTCGCCGTAACCGTCTCCAGCGTGCGGCTGCCGACGGCCGTCTGGCTGGTGAAGTCCGAGGTCTGCACGTTGAAGCCGCTGATCCCGGAGCCGTCGCCGCCCTGCAACTGACTGGCTACCTCGGCCGCCAGCCCGTTGTCTCCGGCGGAGCCGGGTGCGCGATCGGGGAAGCGGCTCCAGAGCGCGGACATCTCGTTGCCGGCGCCCGTGAAGAAGTTCCCGCCGGCGATCGAGCTCGATAGAGCGTGCGGCTGGTTCTGCAACGAGAAGCCGCACACGATCACCGCGAACGCGACCACGATCAGGAATCCTCGGTAGATGCGAGGGTCGACCATTCAGCCTCAGGGTACCCCGCGCTGCGGGGCCGAGCCGAGCGGCCCGGGAACCTGGCAATCTGCTTGGCGTGGGATCAAGTGGACGCCGGCATCGATCGTCTGCGAGCCTTGGCACGGTGAGGTTGGCAAGGTGAGCGCTGAGATGTATGACCCCACGACGGGTTTCGCCTCGGACCGGGAGCTGGCGGGTGAGGAGCCCGTGCGCGATGAGCCCGAGGACGAGGCGCTCTCGGAGCGTCTGATCCTGGTCTCGAACCGCGGCCCCGTGACCTTTCAGCCGAACGGCGAGGCCCGGCGCGGCACCGGCGGGCTCGTGACCGCGCTGATGGGGCTCGCGCGCCACCGCAAGGTCACCTGGATCGCCTCCGCGATGAGCGAGGGGGACATCGCCATGGCCGGCCGCCACGGCGGCCACGCCTTCCCCGTCGAGAGCGAGGACGGCACCGAGTACCGGGTGAAGCTGGTCGCCTCCGACCCCGAGGCCTATTACCGCTTCTACAGCATCATCTCGAACCCGATGCTGTGGTTCATACAGCACTACCTCTGGGACCTGTCGAACGCCCCGGACATCCGCCGCAACGAGACCGAGGCCTTCGAGTTCGGTTACAACGCCGTCAACGAGGACCTGGCCCGGGCCGTGCTCGATGAGATCGAGGGCATCGAGCGCCCGGTCGTGATGGTTCACGACTACCACCTCTACACGCTCCCGGGTCTGGTCCGCGGCGTCCGCCCGGATGCGTTCATGACCCACTTCGTCCACATCCCGTGGAGCCAGTCGGACTCGTGGCGCGTGCTCCCGTCGGTGATCCGCGACGAGATCTACCGCGGGATCCTCGCCAATGACATCGTCGGCTTCCACACGACGTCCTACCGGCGCAACTTCCTGCAGTGCTGCGAGGATCTGCTGGGACTCGACGTCGACCACGCGACGGGTGTGGTCGAGATCGACGGCCGCGAGGTCTGGGTGCGCGCCTACCCGCTGCCGATCGACGCCGAGGCCGTCCAGGCCGTCGCTCGGCGTCCGCGTGTGCGCGAGTTTGAACAGGAGATCCTGCGCCGCCGCCGTGACCACCTGATCCTGCGCGTCGATCGGGCCGACCTGTCCAAGAACGTGCTGCGCGGCTTCTCGGCGTTTGACCTGTTCCTCGAGCAGCACCCCGAGTTCTACGAGCGCGTCACCTTCATCGCCCAGATGATGCCGTCACGTACCGACGTCGCCGAGTATGCCGAGTACCTTCAGCGGATCGAGGAGGTCGTGGCGCGGGTCAACCACCGCCACGGCTCGCCGGACTGGATGCCGATCCAGCTGAAGCTGCGTGACGACCTCGACGAGGCCGTCGCCGGCTACAAGCATTACGACGTGCTGATGGTGAACGCGATGTTCGACGGCATGAACCTCGTCGCCAAGGAGGGGCCGATGGTCAACACCCGTGCCGGGGTCTCTGTGCTCAGCGAGAACACCGGCGCGCACGAGGAGCTCGGTGAGTACGCCCTATCGGTGAACCCGTTCGACATCCAGGAGCTCGCCGACTCGATCCACGCGGCCCTGACGATGCCCGTCGACGAGCGCCGGCGGCGGCTGGCGGGCCTGCAGGAGCGGATCACGGCCCGCGACCCGGGCGACTGGATCGACGAGCAGCTGCGCGACATCCACGCCAAGGACGCCGGCACCCGCACGACGTAAGTCTGCGGGTGCGTAGCTCTGTGGGTGCGGGTGGGCGGGATCCGATCCCGCACCCTTGGTGGAGCGTTCCGGCCGCCTCTTGGCGATGCGGTGTCCGTTCTGCGTACCGGATTGCCAAGAGCCGGCTCTAGCGCGCGCTCAGCTTCGCCTGCTGGCGCTCGGGCGCGATCCGGATCACGTTCCAGGCCAGCCCGAGCTTCTCCATAACGCGGATGATTCCCGCGGAGATGTCGAGCTCCCACCACTTCAGGCCGTGCACGGCGGAGCGCGGGAACGCGTGGTGGTTGTGGTGCCAGGACTCGCCGAGTGAGAGCGGCGCGAGCCACCAGACGTTCGTCGACTTGTCCTCGATGTCAAACCTGCGGCGACCGAAGATGTGGCAGATGCTGTTCACCGACCAGGTCACATGGTGCACGAAGAAGATGCGCACCAGGCCGCCCCAGATCAGGCCTCGTAGCGCGCCCTCGGCGGTGAAGCCGTGCAGGGCGAATCCGGCCAGCGTCGGGATCAGGAGCGTGAGCAGCACCAGCAGCGGGAACATGCGCCCGATGCGGCGCATCGCCGGGTCCTCGTAGAGGTCGGATGCGTACTTCTTCCAGTCGGCCTGGCCCTGGGTCTCCATCAGCCAGCCCGCGTGCGCGTGCCAGAAGCCGCTGAAGCCGTGGCCGTGGCCGATGTGGGGGCTGTGCGGGTCGCCCTCGACGTCGGTGTGCGCATGGTGCTTGCGATGGTCCGCGACCCAGTCGAGCACCGAGCCCTGGACCGAAAGCGACCCCAGCACCGCGAACGTCCGCTCGATGAACGGATAGGTCTGGAAGGCGCGGTGCGTGAGCATGCGATGGAAGCCGACAGTCACTCCGATCGCGGTCAGCAGGTACATCGCGACCATGATCCCGATGTCCGTCCAGTCGACCCAGCTGTTCCACAGGAGCGCGATCGCGGCGAGCACGCCGAGGAAGGGCACCACCACGCCGGCCAGGTTGGCGTTGCGTTCGGCGGCTGTCATCCCGGTCTCGGGACGGCCGGTTTCGGGTGCGGTGGCGGTGGTCATGTTTAACAGCGTCGCAGTCAAATCGGCCAAATTCTTGTCGACCTGCGAGGTGTGTTGGAACGAAACTTGTGCGATAGGTACAAGTTTCGTGGTGGCCGAGCGGTTGATCGCCGGCTAGTTGAGGGTCTCGCGTCTTGCCAGGAGCTCGGTGAACCTCGCGATCCGCTTCGCTCTGGTCTCGGGGCGCTTCGCGTCCTGGATGCGGTAGAGGAAGGCGTAGCGGCGCACGCCGGTGAGCGTCGCGAAGAACGCCTCCGCCTCCGGGTTCGCCGCCAGCGCTCGGGCGAAGTCGGGCGGCACGGTCGCGTTGGACTGGGACTCGTAGGCCGCCTCCCAACGGCCGTCCGCCTTCGCCTTCTCAACCTCCTCGAGGCCGCCGGGCGCCATCATGCCCGCCTCGATCAGGGCGGTCGCACGCTCACGGTTGATCTGCGACCACTTGCTCCGCGGCCGCCGGTGCGTGAACCGCTGCTTGTAGAAGTGCTCATCGTGGCGGGCGAGCTGGCCGTCGATCCAGCCGTGGCAGAGGGCCGCTTCGATCGCCTCCGCCTGCGTGACCGTGGGACGCGGGGCACCCTTCTTGGCGATCATCAGCCAGACGCCCGGGGAGTCGTCATGGTTCCCGCGCAGCCAGTCGTCCCAGGCGGCCTGATTGGCGAACTCCATGCGGGGTAGCTGTGGCGTTGCCGGTCCTTGTCGCATCTCCGTTGCTATATTCGCTGCTCGCCCGCTTCACGGTGAATCTCACCGCCCCGCGGGTCTTTCATCATGTCTAAAGATCCCATTCTCTATGACCTCGTGCTCCTGCTCTCGGTGGGCGCTGACGAGGAAACACGCACCAAGATCGTCGACGACGTCGAGGCGATGATCACGGCCGCCGGTGGCGACGTCTCGCGCAAGCAGGCGTGGGGCCAGCGTCCGACGACCTACAAGATCGAGCACCAGGCCGAGGCGGATTACCACCTGCTGCAGTTCACAGGCCCGACCTCGCTGCTCGAGTCGCTCTCACACAGCCTGCGCATCGCCGACGCCGTGCTCCGCTTCCGGATCATCAAGGTCGTGCCGGGCACGCCTGAGGCGCCCGACACCGCTCCGCCGATCCTCGCCGGCGCAGGGGCAGCCGCCCCGGTCGCCGCCGAAGACGAAGCGGCTTAGTTCGCGGCAACGGCGCGCGAGCGCAACCGGCGCCGCGAACGCGCGCGCAACTGAGGCCGGAGCGGGCGAAGCCGGCCCCGCGCTGCGTGTCCGTCCCACCGTTTCCGACCCACCCCTTCCCCTGGGAGGGGGTTCGCACCTGTTGCGAAAGTGTGCCGCCTGGTCACGGCCGTGTGCCGGCTCTGTAACGAATCTGTGCCGAATCCGTGCCGAATCTGTGCCAGTTTGCGGTTGCGGCCCCGGTCGCCGTCCGGGCCGTGCTTAGACTCGCTTACAGGCGATTCGACGTATCGAAAGGAGCCCCGAAATGGCGGGCAACATCAATCGGGTGATCATCACCGGCAACCTCACACGCGACCCTGAGCTGCGCTCTCTGCCCAGCGGAGCCAGCGTGTGCGAGCTGCGCGTGGCGTGCAACGGACGCCGCCGGAACGCAGAGGGCAACTGGGAGGACGACCCCAACTACTTCAACGTCTCGGTGTGGGGTCCGCAGGGAGAAAACTGCAACCGCTATCTTTCTAAGGGTCGAGGTGTGGCGATCGACGGGCGTTTGCGCTGGCGCGAGTGGGAAACCGACGGGCAAAAGCGCCAAGCTGTCGATATCATCGCTGAGACCGTGCAGTTCCTCGGTGGCGGCGGCGACGCTCCCAGCGGTAACGGGAATGGGTTCTCCAGCAGCGCAAAAGCTGCGGCGAGCGATGTCCCGGTCGATACCGCGGATTTCGTCCCGGCCTCCGTGGGCTCGAATGTCGCCGATGACGATATCCCGTTCTGAGGCGACGGAACCAGAAAAAGACTTTCAATTAGGTGATGCCAAGTGGCGAAGCAACGTAGACGGCCGGTTCGCCGGCGCGACAGGAAGGGCGGCCCGAGTTCGGGTCGGCGCAAGCCGTGCCCGTACTGCCGCGACAAGGTCGACCAGGTCGACTACAAGGATGTTTCCGCCCTGCGGCGGTTCATCTCTGATCGTGGCAAGATCCGCTCACGCCGGATCACCGGCGCGTGCCGGCGGCACCAGAACCAGATCGCTCGCGCCGTGAAGCGCGCGCGTGAGGTGGCGCTGCTGCCGTACGTGGCCGAGGGCGGCAGCGAGCACAGCGACCGCCGCGGCGGTCGCGATCGCGACCGCGACCGGTAGCCAGGAGGAAGACGATGCCACAGGCAATCCTGCTCGAGGACGTTGAGTCGCTCGGCGAGAAGGGCGCGATCGTCGACGTTTCGTCGGGCTACCTGCGGAACTTCCTGGTGCCGCGCAAGCTGGCCGAAGCTGCGACCAAGGGCTCGATCGAGGTGGCCGCCAGGCGCCGCGAGGCAGCCGAGAAGGCCGCACGTGAGGCCGTGGACCGCGCACGCGAGAATGCCGAGCTGCTCGGCAAGACGGTGCTGACGATCCCGCAGCAGGCCGGCGATGACGGCCGCCTGTTCGGCTCGGTCACGACCCAGGACATCGTCGACGCGATCCGCGACGCTCGCGGCATCACCATCGACAAGCGCAAGGTCCAGCTCGACGATCCGATCAAGAGCGTCGGCACCCATATGGTCACGGTCGAGGTCTCCGACGGCGTCACCGCGACCGTCAAGACCATGGTCGTCGCCAGCTAGTCCCCCCGTCCGAACGCATCACCAGTCTGTTTCCCGAGGCCCGCTGACGCGGGCCTCGGTCGTTAAGCCGGCCGCGCCGCATTGTGCCTCGCCCTCAGCTTTCCTCCGCTGTATGCGGGAAGCGTCCGCGCGAGTCCGTCCGGGCGCGGCCTATGCTCGGACTCCCCCCGATGAGCGCCACCGCAGCCAACCCCACCCCCCAGAACCTCGTCGCCGAGAAGTCGGTGCTCGGTGCGGTGCTGCTCGACGAGCAGCACCTGCATGCGCTGCTGATCGACGAGCAGCTGCGGCCCGAGCACTTCTACCTGGCTGCGCATGGGGCCGTGTTCGAGGCGATGCTCGAGCTCTACGAGCTTGACAAGAAGATCGACCATCTGACGGTCGCCGAGCAGCTGCGCAACAACAACCGGCTCGACGAGATCGGCGGCTCCGATGTGGTCGAGGAGCTGGCCGCATGGGTGCCTGCCACCGGCCATGCTCGCGAATACGGCCGGATCGTGCGGGAGCAGGCGCAGATGCGGGCGCTGCTGGCCGCCACACGTGCGATCCAGGCCGACGTGATGAACCGCGTGGCGCCGCCGCGCGAGCTCGTGGAGCAGGCCGAGCGGGCAATGCTGGAGGTCGCCCACGACGAGCGCCAGAAGGCGATCCGCCCGATCTCCGAGGTCCTCCACGAGGAGACCGACCGCCTCCACCACCGCTCCAACCAGAAGAGCCCGCTCACCGGGACCCCGTCCGGCTTCCGCGACCTCGACGACATCACCGGCGGCTTCCAGGCCGGCAACCTGATCGTGCTCGCCGCCCGGCCGTCGATGGGGAAGTCGGCGCTGGTCGCCAACATCGCCGAGAACGCATCGCTGGCCGGCTTCCCGGTCGCGCTGTTCTCGCTCGAGATGTCCGAGTCCGAGCTCGCGCAGCGGTTCGTCGCCTCGCAGGCGAAGGTGCCCGGCGAGGACCTGCGCCGCGGGAAGGTCGCGGAGTCGCGCTGGCCGAAGATCCTCGAGGCCTCCGGCAAGCTCTCGGAGGCGCCGCTCTACGTCGATGACTCGAGCGACACCGGCGTGCTCGAGGTCCGGGCCAAGTCGCGGCGCCTGCACCACCAGCTCGAGCAGCGCGGTGGCCTCGGGCTGATCATCATCGACTACCTGCAGCTGATGCGGCACGAGGGCCGCATCGAGAGCCGGGTCGAGCAGGTCGGGCAGGTCAGCCGCGGGCTCAAGAGCCTCGCCCGTGAGCTCAAGGTGCCGGTGATCGCGCTCTCACAGCTCAGCCGCAACGTCGAGCAGCGCGCCGGCGACAAGAAGCCGATCCTCTCAGACCTTCGCGAATCCGGAGCTTTGGAGCAGGACGCGGACCTCGTGATGTTCATCTTCCGCGAGGAGTACTACAACCGCGAGTCCACGCGCCCCGGCGAGGCCGACATCATCATCGCCAAGCACCGCAACGGGCCGGTCGGCGACATCACGCTCACCTTCCAGAACCAGTTCCCCAAGTTCATGAACTACGCGCCGCCGCAGTTCGCGGCGTGAGTGAGCGGGGCGACGTGCGCAGGCGAGGCACCCACTGATGGCAGGCTGCATCCTCGGCATCTGCGACGGCTCCGGCTTCCTCTACGACGAGGAGACCAACACCGCTCGCGACTGCGCGTGCCGTCCGCAGATCATCGCCCGCAACAAGGCGCGCAGCCTGTCCGCGGTGATCCCGGAGCGATACAGGGACGTCGCCTTCGACCGCTTTCCGGTGACCGAGATCGACCCCAAGATCGTTCAGGCGACCAGGCGCTTCACCGACCGCATCGGCGCCAACCTCGGCGCCGGCCGGGGGCTGTGGTTCATGGGGCCGGTCGGGACCGGCAAGACCACGCTGGCGATGCTCGTCACCCGGGCCACGCTCGAGGCCGGGCGCTCCGCGGCCCGCTACTCGCTGCCGGGCCTGCTCAGCCAGATCCGCAAGACCTTCGACACCGGCTCGCACAACGACCTGCTCGAACGGCTGACGGCCGTCGACCTGCTGCACATCGACGACATCGGCGCCGAGCAGACGACCCCCTGGGTGCTCGAGGAGCTCTACTCGATCATCAACGCGCGCTATGAGGAGCAGCGCTCGATCGTGATCACGACCAACATCCTCGACCGCGAGACGCTCTGCCAGCAGATCACCGAGCGCACCGTCTCACGGCTCACGGAGATGTGCGACGAGCTGCCCCTGCTCGGACACGACCACCGGATGGACCTGCGGATCGCCTGAGGTTCGGCGGCGCTCACCCCGGCTCTGCGCATCCGAGCAGCAGGCCACCTAAACTCAAAACGAAATGCCAGGACTCGTGATCGTTGGCGCCCAGTGGGGCGATGAGGGCAAGGGCAAGATCACCGATCTGCTCGCCGAGCGGGCAGACGCGATCGTGCGCTTTCAGGGCGGCAACAACGCCGGTCACACGATCGTCAGGGGCGGTGAGACCTGGAAGCTGCACCTGATGCCGTCGGGCATCCTGCACCCGGGCAAGCTGTGCGTGATCGGCAACGGGGTCGTGATCGACCCGAAGATCCTGACCGACGAGCTTGACGACCTGCGGCGGCGCAGTGTCGACACGAGCGCGCTGAAGATCTCCGCCAATGCCCACCTGATCATGCCCTACCACATGCTCCTGGACGACGCCGGCGAGGTGAAGCTCGGCAAGCTGCAGATCGGCACGACCCGCCGGGGCATCGGTCCCTGCTACGCGGACAAGGCCGCACGGTTGGGCATCCGCGTGCAGGACCTGCTCGACGAGAAGATCCTCAAGAAGAAGATCGTTGCGGCCATGGAGCCCAAGCGCCTGTCACTGCGCGAGTACGCGCGCGACCCTCGCCTGGACCTGCAGTCGATGACGGAGGAGTACCTCACCTACGGGCACCGCATCAAGCAGTACATCGCCGACACCAGCCGGCTGGTGCTCGAGCGGCTCGACGAGGACGACCTGGTCGTGTTCGAGGGCGCGCAGGGTACGCTGCTCGACATCGACCACGGCACCTATCCGTTCGTCACCTCCTCCAACCCGATCGCCGGCTCGGCCACGATCGGGGCCGGCGTCGGCCCCAAGGACATCGACGAGGTCTGGGGCATCACCAAGGCCTACAGCACACGTGTCGGCGCGGGGCCGTTCCCGACCGAGCTCCTCGGCCCGCTCGGGGACGAGCTGCGCGACCGCGGGGCCGAGGTCGGAACCACCACGGGCCGGCCGCGCAGAGTCGGCTGGCTGGATCTGGTGGCGCTGCGCTACGCCACCCGCCTGAACTCGCTGACGTCGCTGGCGATCACCAAGCTCGACGTGCTCTCCGGCCAGAAGACGCTCTCGGTCGCCACCAGCTACCGCGGGCCGGAGGGCCTCGAGATCGACCACTTCCCGTACCACCAGACGGTCCTGCATCACTCGGTCGGACACTACGAGGAGCTGCCCGGCTGGGACGAGGACATCAGCGAGTGCCGCAGCGAGGACGAGCTGCCCGAGAACGCCCGCAACTACCTCCAGTACATCTCGGACTTTGTCAAGGTGCCGATCGCGCTGATCAGCGTCGGCCCTAGCCGCGACCAGGTGATCTGGACCAGGGCCGGCGAGGCTACCTACGCCGCAGGCGCCCGCGCCGCGGCCCAGCCGTAACCGGGATCCGCGGCGGGAGGCCTTCGCGGTCAGGCCACCTTGCCGTTCCGCCCGTTCTGGCCCTCGGGGACCTGGGCGCTGAACGGCAGCGCCTGGAACAGCATCAGCGTGAGCCCGACGTCAACAGCCGTGTCGGGCGCATTGGCGAGGCGCGCGGTCGAGTCCTTCTCGATCTGCTCGACCTTCGCCAGCCACTTGCGCGACTCCTTGGCGAGCGCCTCCCACCCCTTGTGATCGAGCTTCAGGGCGTCGGTCGAGATGTGCGCCTGCGTCTCGTCGAAGCCACCGGCGGCAGCCGAACGCGTCGCGTAATCCGTGGCCTTGGCGATCAGCGCCGTCAGCAGGCGCTGCTTGGAGATCGCGTCGAGGTCCTCCCAAGCAGCCTCGGAGTTCTGCGGGCGCGCGGTGGCCCTGTAGTAGTGCTCGGTCGCGCCGCGACGCTGACGCGTGCTGACGAGCTTCAGCAGCCCGAGGTCGTACAGCGTGCGGACGTGGTAGGCGATCGTGCCCAGCGGCTGGTCGAGCTTTGCCGCGAGGATGACGGGACTTGCGGACTCCTCGTCCAGCATCGCCAGCAGGCGGATGCGAATCGGATGCGAGATCGCACGCAGCCAGCGGGGATCGGTGATGTCAGTTACAGGCGTTTGGTTAGGCATACGGTGTGGTGGTAGGAGAAGGCAGAAACAGGCACCCCCCTGATGCGTGACTGCTACCCACTTTTTGCCGGGTTTATCTCAGCAGTTACCGAATCGCATAAATCAGCGCCAGCGCTCGAGCAGCTCGGCGTCGGCCACGCGGCGGACCACGCGGGCCGGTACCCCGAGCACGACCTCACGCGCAGCCACGTCGCGGGTGACGACCGCGCCCGCGCCGATGAACGCCTCCGCTCCGATCTCCACGCCCGGCACGAGCACCGCAGCGCCTCCGACGCGCGCCGCGCGCCGCACGACCGGAGCCGCGAGCGGCTCGCCCTTGGGGTGGCGGCCCATCGTGTCGTCGTTGGTCATCAGCACGCCCGGTCCGAGGAACACGTCGTCCTCGACGACCGCCCAGCTGGTCACGTAGACGCCCGTCTGGATCGAGACGCGATCCCCCACGACGGCATTGAAGTCCACGCAGGACGCGCGGCCGACGACCGAGCGCGCACCGATCCGGGAGCCCTCGCGCACCTGCGCCTGGTCACCGATGATCGAATCGGCGCCCACCTCAGCGCCGGCGTATACGACGGCGCCGCAGCACACGGTCACCCCGTCACAGAGCACGAGGTCTCCCAGTTCCACCGCCGCGGCGCTCGAACCGCGCCGCAGCCGCGGCCGCTTGCCGAGCACGACCAGATCCTCGACCACGCAGCCCGCGCCGAGCCGCACGCCATCGTGAATGACGCTGTGCGCACCCACCTGAACTCCCTCGCCGAGCACCGCGCCGGCGCCGATCACCGCGCTCGGGTGAATCTGCGCCTCGGCGGCCATCAGGGCCTGCCGCCTGTGGCCCACCCGCCCGAGGCCTGCCGCTCGGAGGCCTTCAGCGAGCTCTGCAGCTGCTCGAGCACGCGCACTACCCGCAGCCCGCTCTCCCCGTCCGAACGTGGCGCGCGGTCCTCGATGATGCTGTCGATGAACTCCTGGCACTCGACCCGCAGCGGCTCGCCAGCCGGCAGCGCCGGCGAGTAGATGTCGCCGCTGCGCGTGACCCATTCACCGTACCCGCGCGGCGCCTCGTCGAAGCCCTTGTCATAGACGGTGATCTTGCCCTCAGTCGCCATGTCGTCGAACGTCGCCATCTTGTGCGCGCCGACGACCGTGAAGCGCCGCTCCTTGTGCGGGTCCAGCCAGCTCAGATGCAGGTGCGCAGCCAGGCCCGAGGGGAAGCGCAGGTAACAGAAGACGACGTCCTCGACGCCGGGGCGCACGTAGGACTCGCCGTGCGCGACGGCCTCGACCGGCTCCTCACCGGCCAGCGCCAGCACGACCGAGACGTCGTGCGCACCGAGTGACCACAGCGCGTTCTCGTCCGCCCGCAGCTTGCCGAGGTTGAGGCGGTTGCCGTAGATGTAATAGATCTCGCCGAGCTCGCCGCTGTCCTTGAGCTGCTTGAGCTTGAGCACGCCCGGGTGGTACTCGAGCAGATGCCCGACCATCAGGATCCTGCCGGCCGCAGCGGCCGCACCCACCGCCCGCTCGGCGTCGGCCACGGACTGTGCGAGCGGCTTCTCGACGAAGCAGTGCTTGCCCGCCTCCAGTACCCGCACGGCGAGCTCGGCGTGGCTGGGCACCGGCGTCGCCAGCGCGATCGCGTCCAGCTCGGGGTCGCCGAGCAGGTCGTCCAGCGAGCCGCTCACGCGCGCGCCCGGGAATTGCTGCGCCGCCTTCGCGCGGGC
>WQWK01000007.1 GCA_009785395.1 Conexibacteraceae bacterium | reverse complement strand
CGGGGACACGAATTCATGGACGACCGGGCTGCGCGAGCCCCACGGGCCGACCACGAACCAGTTGCGGTTGCTGACGACGACGCCCTCGGCGCGGGTGAACTCGTAGAAGCCCTGCGCGTTGGTCCGGGTCGCGCCGATGACCGTGAACTGCGCTGCCGGGTTGACGCGGTGATACAGCACGATCAGGCGGTTGGCGCTGCTCGGGCCATTCAGCTGGCCGTAGATGAGCATGCTCTGACCGGCCGTGATCGGGTCCGGGGTGGCCGCGATCGTGAGGCTGTGGTTGGGCCACTGGTGATGGCGCCAGTGCCGCTGCGCGGCGTGGGCGGTACCTGCCAGCGCCAGCGCCAGCAGGCCCGTCAAGATGGTGATTCCGACTGCGGTCCTCGTCAGAGGCTGAACTCGCATTTCCGACTCCCTCCCAAGAAGTGAGTTGACATCCGCTGAAACACGCACAGGGCCGGCAGAGTTGCGAGCCTCTTTATTGATTCTGCGTTAATGTCCCGTTCAGGTTGGGGTGAGGGCGAGATCGCCGCCGAGCAGCGGTCCGGCGCCTGGCGGAGCGGCGGTCCGGCGCCAGGCCGGGCGACGGTCCGGGGCCACGTACGCGTAGACTCGCCGCCATGGCTGTGGTCTGCGTGCGCGGGCCGCTGCGCTCGCTGGCGAGCGGCCGCGGAGAACACGAGCTGACGGGTGCGACGGTGTGCGACGTGCTGCGCACCTTCGAGCGTGAGAACCCCGCCGCGAGCGGCTGGATCCTGGACGAGCGCGGCCTGATCCGGCGGCACATCAACGTCTTCGTCAACGGCGAGCGCGGCGAAGAGACGACTGCCCTGGGCGCGACTGATCGCGTCGAGGTGATTCCTGCGATAACGGGAGGCTGAGGGTGACGGAGCTGGTTGTCGGCACGAAGAAGGGCCTGTTCCTGCTGGACGGGGAGGCCGGGCAGGGCAGCAGCGGCAGTACGGACGACTACGAGGTGACGGCGCGCGCGTTCGCCGGGCAGCCCGTCGACTTCGCGATCCGTGACCCCCGCAACGGGCGGCTGTTCGCGGCCGTGACCTCTCCGTTCTACGGGCCCAAGCTGTTCTTCACGGACGGAGATCCCGCCGGCGAATGGCAGCAGGCGGAAGGTGTCAGCCTGCCGGAGGGCGGTGAGCAGGCGCTCGAGCGGATCTGGGTGATCGCGCCCGGTGAGGCGCCGGGCACGCTCTACATGGGCGGCGACCCGGGCGTGCTGTTCGAGAGCCATGACGGCGGCGCCAACTGGGAGATCAACGCCGGCCTCTGGAACCAGCCCTCGCGGCCGCAGTGGCAGCCGGGCGGCGGCGGGCTGTGCCTGCACTCGATCAGCACCTGGCCGGGTGACCCCGAGCGCATTGCGGTCGCGGTCTCGGCGGCCGGGATGTGGCTGAGCGATGACGGCGGCCACAGCTGGCGCCGCGGAAACGGCGGGCTCAGCCCGCGGTATCTGCCGGAACTGCCCGCCGAGCTCGCGCCCGACCCCGACGCACCCCCCGCCCTGTGCGTGCACCACGTCGAGCGCGCCCCCTCGTCGCCCGAGCGGATGTTCATGCAGTTCCACGGAGGCGTCTACCGCTCCGACGATGGCGGCGAGAGCTGGTCGCAGATCGGTGCCGGCCTGCCGTCGGACTTCGGCTTCCCGCTCAAGGTCGACCCCGCCGATCCGGACAGCGCCTATGTGATCCCGCTGGTCGCCGACATGGACCGCGTCACGCCCGAGGGGCGCGTGCGCATCTACGAGACCCGTGACGGCGGCGGGTCCTGGGCGCCGCGCGGCGAGGGCCTGCCCGCCGAGCACGCCTACCTCACGGTCCTGCGCCAGGCGTTCACCAGCACCGGCGCGGGCGATCAGCTGCAGCTGTATTTCGGCGCGACCTCCGGGGATGTGTTCGCATCCGGCGACGCGGGCGCGACCTGGTCGACCGCGCGGACGCGGCTGCCGCCGGTGTTCTCGGTCACGGCGGTGTGATCAGCGGCCTGCGGGGGCGGTTGGCCCGCTGGCCACCGCCCCCGGCTCAGACGCGGCCGGTGTCCCTGCGGTAGGCGTAGGCGCCGACCGCCGCGAGGATCACCGTCCAGCCGAGCACCACGATCCAGGCCATCGCACCCCATCCCTGGCCGTGCAGCGAGACGCGCCCGGCCTGGACGAGCCAGAAGGACGGCAGGAACCGCCCGACGTCGTACAGGAACCCGTGGGTGATCGGGAACCAGGTTCCGCTCAGGAGGGCGAGCAGCGAGACGATGCCGCCGGTGGCCGGGCCGACGCTGTCAACCGTGAGCATGTGGCCGAGCGCCACGCCGAGCGCGCCGAACGGGAGCAGCGCGATCAGGATCAGGATCGTCATCTCCAGCCAGTCGTGAGCGGAAAGGCTGACACCCAGGATCAGCCCCGATACATAGAGCAGCGCGAGACTGACCGCCGCCATCGCGTAGGCGGTGAGAACCTTCGCGCGCATGTAGGCGCGCACCGACAGCGGCGTGATCCGCAGCTGGCGGGTCCAGCCGACCTGGCGCTCACCGGCGATCCGGAAGCCCGCCGACATCATCGACATCATCGTTCCGAACGACGCCAGGCTTACCATGTAATAGAGCGGCGCCGAGATGCCGGTCGAGCTGAGATCGGGCGTGTGCCTGTTCGGCAGCGCGATCACGAAGTACAGGATCACGGGGAAGCCGAACGCGAACAGGAACAGGCGCCGGTCACGGAAGGTCCGCAGCAGCTCGTAGCGGGTGTAGGCGACCGAGCTCACCGGCCGCCCTGATCGGAGGTGAGGTGGATGAAAACGTCCTCGAGTCCGGCGCCGGTCACCTCGATGTCGCGCGCCTCCGGGTAGCGCTGCAGCAGCGCCCGGATCGCGGTGTCGGAATCGGAGCAGGCGAGCGTCACCGAGTCACCGTGCCGGGTTGCGGACGTGACGCCGGCGGTCGCCGCCAGCTCGCTGTCGGCAACGCCGGGCAGCGTCATCTGGATCTGGCGCCCGCTGAGTCGGCCCTTGAGCTCCGTCGTCGAGCCGTCGGCGACGACCGAGCCCTGCGCCATCAGGATCACGCGATCGGCGTTCGCGTCGGCTTCCTCGAGGTAGTGGGTCGCGAAGATCACCGTCTTGCCCTCGGATGCGAAGCGGCGCATCGAGGCCCAGAAGACGCGCCGCGCCTCGACGTCCATAGCCACGGTCGGCTCGTCGAGGATCAGCAGACCGGGGTCGCTGACGACCGCGAGGGCGAAGCGCACGCGCTGGGTCTGCCCGCCCGAGAGCTTCTGCGAGCGCTGGTCGGAGGCCTGCTCGAGCCCCGCCAGCTCGATCACGCGGTCGACGGCCAGCGGCGACGGGTACAGCGAGGCGACCATCGCGATCAGCTCCCTCGGCGTGAGGTTGCGGATCAGGTCCCCCGTCTGCAGCATCGCGCCGACGAGGCCGTGCTGAACCGCCTCCCGCGGTGAGCGCCCCAGAACCTGCAGCGAGCCTGCGTCGGGCTCGATCAGTCCGAGCACCATGTCGATGGTCGTCGTCTTACCGGCCCCGTTCGGGCCGAGCAGGGCGACGGTCTCACCGCGCGCGATCGAGAGGTCGATGCCGCGCACCGCGCGGATCGGCCCGCTCGGACCCCGCCAGGACTTGGCCAGGGCCCGCAGCGAAACAGCCGATTCGGCGGCGCTCATCCCATGAAGGTCTGACAGCGCCGCGCGAGCGCCTCGTTACTCGGTGCCGGTGAGCGCCGGCTTCTTCTGGATCCACTTCGAGGTGCAGGGCACCTTCGCGAGGTCCGCGCGGCTCGCGTACCGGTGCGCGATCTCGGTGACCTCGCTCAGCAGGTCGTCGCGCAGGGTGGTCGGCTTGAGCCCGAGCTCGAGGAAGTTGTCGTTGGCGACGAACAGGTCGTTCTCGGCGTCTTCCTTGCGAGGGTTGTCGACGTAATCGATCTCCGCGCCGGTGAGCTCGGAGACGAGCTTGGCCAGGTCGCGCACGCGGTGGGTCTCGGTCATCTGGTTGAAGACCTGGACGCGCTCGCCGCGGGCGGGCGGGTTCTCGATCGCCAGCTGGATGCAGCGGACCGTGTCCTGGATGTGGATGAAGGCGCGGGTCTGGCCGCCGGTGCCGTGCACGGTCAGCGGGTAGTTGACCGCGGCCTGCATCAGGAAGCGGTTGAGGACGGTGCCGAAGTCGCCGTCATAGTCGAAGCGGTTGATCAGGCGCGGGTCGAGCCGGGTCTCCGCCGTCTGAGTGCCCCAGACGATGCCCTGGTGCAGGTCGGTGACGCGGGTCTGATCGTTCTTGGCGTAATACGCGAACATCAGCTGGTCGAGCGTCTTGGTCATGTGGTAGACGCTGCCCGGGTTGGCCGGGTACAGGATCTCCTGCTCGATGTGGCTGCCGTCGTCGGCCTCGACCTTGATCGCGAGGTAGCCCTCGGGGATCTGCATGCCGGCCGTGCCGTAGCCGTAGACACCCATTGTGCCGAGGTGGACGATGTGGATGTCAAGGTCGGATTCGACCGCTGCCGCCAGCACGTTGTGCGTCGCGTTGACGTTGTTGTCGACCGTGTAGCGCTTGTGGGCCGAGTCCTTCATCGAGTACGGCGCGGCGCGCTGCTCGGCGAAGTGGACCACGGCGTCGGGGCGGTACTCCCTGAACAGGCCGAGCAGGCCGGCGTAATCCTGTGCGACATCGACGCGATGGAACGGGATCTCGTGCCCGCTGACCTCCTGCCAGGCGGCGAGGCGGGCGCCGGTCGTGGTGATCGGGGTCAGCGACTCGGCTTCGAGCTCGATGTCCATCTGCCGCCGCGCCAGGTTGTCGACGATTACGACGTCATGGCCCTGGGCCGAGAGATGAAGTGATGTCGGCCATCCACAGAAGCCGTCTCCACCGAGAATCAAGATGCGCAAGGAAACTCCTTTGAAATGTCTACTGGCCCAGAACGGTCCTCGGGCCGACGTCAACCGCGCGGCTCGTGGTCGGCTGGTCCGTGTGATCCGACCATGAAATTAGCTGCCTAACATAGCGCCAGCTTCCGATAGAAGGAGCGCGCAGGCCGGTTTGTCTTTACATTGACCTTATCCGGCGGCCCCCGAGAGGCAAGGAGATCCTGATGACGCAGACACTGGCCGCGGGCAGCGGCAGCTTTACGATCGGCGGCGAGCTCACGGTCAACAGGCTCGGATACGGGGCAATGCAGATCACCGGGCCGGGGGTGTGGGGCCCTCCCAGCGACCCGCAGGAGGCCGTGCGGGTGCTGCGCCGCGCCGTTGAGCTGGGGATCAACTTCATCGACACGGCGGACTCCTACGGGCCGGTCGTCTCCGAACAGCTCATCCGCGAGGCGCTGCATCCATATCCCGACGACCTCGTGATCGCGACCAAGGGCGGCCTGACCCGGCAGGGCCCGGGCATCTGGACCCCGGTCGGGCGCCCCGCCTACCTGCGTCAGCAGTGCGAGCTGAGCCTGCGCAACCTCGCGCTCGAGCGGATCCCGCTCTACCAGCTGCACCGCATCGATCCCGAGGTGCCGCTCGCCGACCAGCTGGGCGAGCTCAGGGACCTGCAGAGCGAGGGCAAGATCGGGCACATCGGCCTCTCCGAGGTGAGCGTCGAGGAGCTCGAGGCGGCGCAGGAGATCGCTCGGATCGCGACCGTCCAGAACCTGTACAACCTCGGCAACCGTCAGTCCGAACCGCTGCTCGACAACTGCGCCGAGCACGGCATCGGCTTCATCCCGTGGTTCCCGCTGGCCACCGGCAGGCTCGCGCAGGAGGGCGGCCCGCTCGCCGAGCTCTCGGGCACAACCGGCCACACGCCGTCGCAGCTGGCGCTCGCGTGGCTGCTGAAGCGCTCGCCGGTGATGTTGCCGATCCCGGGGACCTCGTCGGTCGCCCACCTCGAGGAGAACACCGCGGCGGCCGTGATCGAGCTGAGCGACGAGGACTACGAGGCGCTGGCGACTGCCACGGCGTGAGCAGACCCCCGGCCGCGGCTCATTGCTCGGGGGATTGCAGGTAGGCCAGCACCGCCAGCACACGGCGGTGATCGGTCGAGGATTGCGGCAGGTCGAGCTTGCCGAGGATGCTCTGGACGTGCTTCTCGACGGCGCCGACCGTGAGCACCAGCGCCTCTGCGATGCCGGCGTTCGAGCGGCCCTCGGCCATCAGCCCCAGCACCTCGCGCTCGCGCGGGGTGAGCCGTTCGAGCGGGCCGTCGCTGCGGCGGCGCGAGAACAGCGCGGCGACGACGTCCGGGTCCAGGGCGGTGCCGCCGTCGGCGACCCGGCGGACCGCCTCGAGGAAGTCGGCGACATGCATGATGCGGTCCTTGAGCAGGTAGCCGATGCCGCCGCCGCGGTCGGCGAGCAGCTCCTCGGCGTAGGCCTGCTCGACGTATTGCGAGACCACCAGCACGGCCGTGCCGGGAGCCTGCCGGCGAACCTCCAGCGCGGCGCGCAGTCCCTCGTCGCGGTATCCCGGGGGCAGCCTGATATCGACCACCGCGAGGTCTGGCTTGCGGGCCAGGACCTCGCGGACCAAAGCGTCGCCGTCGGCGACCGCGGCAACGACCTCGATGTCGTTGTCCCGCAGCAGCCGCGTGAGTCCATCGCGGAGTAGGGCAAGGTCCTCGGCTATGACCACACGCACGGAAGCTCAGCGTAAACCGTCGTTGGGCCTCCGGGTGGGCTGGTCACGTGCAGGGTGCCGTCGAGTGCCTCGACGCGATGGCGCAGACCCGTGAGTCCGCTGCCGTTGGGATTGGCGCCGCCGATGCCGTCGTCCTTGATCTCGATCTCGAGGTGCTGGCCGACCTCCGCGATGCGGATCTCCAGCCAGTCGGCGTGGGCGTGCTTGGCGGCATTGGTGAGCGACTCGGCGGCGACGAAGTAGGCGGCGCTCTCGACCGCGGACGGCGGCCGCTTCGGGATGTCGCAGGACAGCACGACGTGCATCGGCGTGGCGTTCGCGAGCGCGCTGATCGCCGCCTCGAGCCCGCGGTCGGCGAGCACCGGCGGATGGATGCCGCGGGCGAGGTCACGCAGCTCGCGCAGCGCCTGTTCGGCGCCGGCGCGGGCCTCGGCGAGCAGCTCGCTCGCGCGCTCCGGGTCCTGCGAGAGCTTCTGCTCCGCCATCCCGAGGCTCATCCCGAGCGCGACCAGGCGCGCCTGCGCGCCGTCGTGGAGGTCGCGCTCGATGCGGCGCAGCTCGCTGTCCTGGACGTTGACGGCGCCGGCGCGGGAAGCGGTCAGCGTCTCGATGCGCTCAGCCATCGCGCGCGGGCCGGCGAGCAGGACCGCGCCGCCAACCGCGCCGACGATCAGCGCCAGGCCGAGCAGCGTCCAGATCGGCCAGAAGTAGCCGTGACCCGAGACCGCCCACACGCACACCGTGAACACCCAGAAGATCGCCGCGATCCCGGCGGTCCCCGCCAGCGTCGTGCTGCCGCGGAAGCGCCGCTTGACGAGCTCCGTGTTTTCGCTGAGCTCGAGCAGCCAGGCATGCATCCCGAGCGCGGTCGCGAACGGGAGGACCACCCAGATCGGCCAGAAGTACCCGCGTGAGGCCGCTGCCCAGATGAAGATCACCGTCCCGACGAGCGAGCCGTCCACAACCGCGTGGGTCCGGAGCCCGCGGCGCGTCGGGCCGGCCACAGCAAGGCCGGCCCGAGCGGAACCAGCTGCGCGTTCCACCGACGCTTCCAGCTGGGTCGGATCGTCGCCCAGGAATGCGGCGGTCAGCGGCACGAACGCCGCGCCGAGCGGATAGGCCAGCGCCACCGACAGCGCCAGCAGGATCACTCCGACAGGCACGAACGGCAGTGCCTGCAGCACCGTGTGGGCGTGCCAGAAGCCGAAGCTGATGCTGGCGCCGTGATGTATGAACGGGATCCACAGCGGCCCGAAGATCATGCCGATGGCGCTGCCCAGCAGGGCCACCATCGCCACGCCGACGGGGAAGCCGACGAACCAGCGGATCCAGAGGAACCCCTGGGCCCGCCAGAAGCCGGCGCCGAACAGCGCCTTTGCGCGGGCGCGGATGCCCCCGCCCCTCGGTATCGAGAGGGCGGGGACGTGCGCGTCGACGCCGAGCAGCGACCGCGCTAGCTCGGCCTCCACGGCCGTGAAGCCGCGGGTGGCGAAGGCCAGCGCCAGCAGCACCGGGATCACCATCGGCGTGATCGCCAGACCGACCGTCAGGCTCCAGAGCGTGATCAGGGCGGTGAACCAGGCCAGCCCCAGCGGCAGGCCCAACAGCAGGTAGGCGAGCCGCCGGTAGGTGACCGGATCGGTCAGTGTGCGGGCGATGGCCGTCATCTCAGACCGCCTCGGGCACGCGGCCGACCGGGCGGCTGCTTGGGCGGACGGCTCCGGGGGCGCCGGCGCGAGCGGCATCGTGGCTGACCCGCGGTAGCCAGGACAGCCTGCGCGGGAGGTACCAGTTCCAGTCGCCGAGCATCTTCATCGTCGCTGGCAACAGGATCCCACGGATCACGGTGGCGTCGAGCAAAACGGCGACTGCGAGCCCGACCCCCAGCTGCTTGATGTCCAGGGAGGGCAGCCAGGCGAAGATCGCGAATACCGCGACCATCACCGCGGCTGCTGCCGTGACCGTGCCGGCCGTCGACCCGATCCCCTTGCCGACCGCGTCGGAGGTGGACATGCCGCCGTCACGCAGCTCCTTGATGCGGCTGATGATGAACACGTGATAGTCCATCGACAGGCCGAACAGGACCGCGAACAGGAACAGCGGCAGCCAGGTGACGATTGCGCCGTCGGAATGGAAGCCGAGCAGCCGCTGCAGGTGGCCGTCCTGGAAGATCCAGACGAGCACGCCATAGGCGGCGCCGACCGACAGCAGGTTCAGCGCGATCGAGGTGATCGGGATCACGATCGACCGGAACGTCACGAGCATCAGCAGGAATGCCAGCCCCAGCACGAACGCGAACACGATCGGCATGTGGTCCTTGATCTGCTGAGTGGCGTCATAGCTGCCGGCCGTCTGGCCGGTGACGGCGTAGGTGGCGCCGTGCAGGTGCCCGAGGCTGGCGGGCAGAATCTGCTCGCGCAGCTTCAGCATCGCGGCCGTCGAGCGTGCATCGCTGCCGTTGCCGACCAGCGGCACCGCGATCTGTGCGCCCCTGTGGGTGCCGTTGAACATCACCTGGATCGGCTTCTTGAACTGGCCGCTTGAGAGCGCCAGGTGCTCGAGGCGGCCGATCGCCGCGTGCGCCTGCGGTGAGGTCAGGTCGTTGCCGCGCAGCGCGATCCACGCCGGCGTGTCGGACCCCGGGAAGGCCTTCTGGATCTTCTCGTAGCTGTTGTAGGCGGAGGTGCCGTGCGGCATGTCGGCGGGGCCGAGCAGGATTGTGTGCATGCCCAGGGCGGGCAGCGCCAGCACGACGAGCACGCCGGCCGAGATCAGCGCGGCCGGCTTTGGGCGACGCAGGACCGGCGTCAGGATCGCCTTCCAGATCCGCGACTCCGTCCGGGGACGGCGGATGCGGCCCTTGTCGACCTTGTCGCCGAGGCGGCTCAGCAGCGCCGGCAACACGGTCAGCGAGCCGACCATCGCCATCAGCACGACCAGCATCGCGCCGACTCCGAGTGATTCGAACGTGGTCGAGCCGCTGAGCAGCATGCCGGCCATCGCGATCAGCACCGTGATCCCGGAGGCGAGCACTGCGCGGCCGGAGGTCGCGGCGGCGCGCTCGAGCGCGTCACGGTGACTGTGGCCGGCCCGGCGTTCCTCACGCTCGCGCTTGAGGTAGAAGAGCGAGTAGTCGACGCCGACCGCCATGCCCATCAGCAGCATCACCGAGCTGGTGGCAGAGGATGAGTTGAAGACGTGGCTTGCGATCGCGGCCAGGCCGCCCGCGCCGATCACGGCCGAGAAGGCCAGCAGCACCGGGATTCCGGCGGCCACGAACGCGCCGAAGCCGATCAGCAGGATCAGGAACGTGATCGGGAGTGAGAGCTCCTCGGCCTTCTGGATGCCGCTCGTCGTCGCGTTTGACTGCGCGAGCTCGGAGGTCGCGTCGCCGAACTCGGCGACAGTGAACCCGGGCGCGCCGCGCTGCAGCCGCGCGACCGTGTTCAGCACGGGCTGCACGCGGTTACCGGCGGTGTCGGGGTTTCCCCGCATGTTGAACTCGACCAGCGCCGAGTGGCCGTCCTTGGAGATCTGCCCGGAGTTGCCGGGGGTGAGCGGCGACTTGAGCTGATCGATCTGCCTGAGCGGCTCGATCGCCGCTGCGACGCGTTCGATCTCCCGTCTGAACCTGGGATCGGAGACGCTCAGGCTGCGGTTCTGGACGAGCACCTGCTCGCTGGCGACGTTCTTGAATCCCGACTTGGTGAGCAGCGTCTGCGCGCGGGCCGACGGGCCGGCGCCCTGCGCCGCGTTGCTCAGATTGATCGTGCCGGCGAGGTTTCCGGCGACAGTCGCGACGATGACGACGGCGAGCCACAGGAAAGTCGCGGTCTTCCAATGCGCCGCACTCCAGCGCCCTGCACGGTATGCGATGTTCATGGTCCCTTCCTCTCGTTGGCTTGAGGTCACGAGGGAAAGACTCCCGTTCGGGCCTGCCTTCGCCAATGGGGGGAACGGGCGTCAGGGGGTGGGGCTAGCTGGTGTGTCCGGGTTCGGGTCGGGCGAGGTTGCGGGCGAGCGGCCGAGGCGGAAGACGGCGCGCGGGATGTCACTGACGAGCGCCTTTGCGATCGCGTGCGCGTCCTGTTCGCTCAGCTGATGGTCGATGACCAGCTCGGCCAGGTAGCGTGCGTCGAGGCGGCGGCTCATGTCGTGTCTCGACGGAATCGAGCAGAGCGCGCGGGTGTCGTCGATGAAGCCGGATGTCTTGTTGAAGCCGGCCGTCTCGGTCACAGCAGCGCGGTAGCGGCGGACCGCGGCAGGAGCGTCGAGGAACCACCAGGGAGCGCCGGCATAAACGCTCGGGTAGAAGCCCGCCAGCGGGGCGATGTCCCGCGAGAACGCGGTCTCGTCGACGGTGAACAGCACGATGCGGAAGTTCGGATTGGTGCCGACCTGGTTGAGCAACTCGCGCAGGGGCTCGGTGAAGGTGGTCACGGCAGGCAGGTCGTGGCCCGTGTCGGGCCCGAAGCGGTTGTAGGTGGGCGCGTGGTGGTTGCGGATCACGCCCGCGTGCAGCTGCATCACGAGCCCGTCCTCGGCGGCCATCAGCCCGAGCTGGAACAGCATGTTGCGGCGGTAGAAGACTGACTCCCTCCGGCTCAGCCCGCCGGCCAGGCCGAGCTTGTGGATGCTCTCAGCCTGTTCGTCGCTGAGCGGGGTCGCCCAGGCGTCGGTGACGCCAACGTCGGTGGCGGTGGCACCGTGGCGCTTGAAGTGCTCGCGCCGGTTGCGCAGCGCGTCGAGCAGGCCGTGGTAGCTGCCGCAGTCGATGCCGGTGACGGCGGACAGCTGCTCGAGCCGCTCGGGCCAGTCGCGGCGGGCCGGCGACATATAGGCGTCGGCGCGGAAGGTCGGGATGATCCTGGTCGCGACGGCGTCGTCGGCGGCGAGCCGGCGGTGATGCTCAAGCGAGTCGGAGGGGTCGTCGGTCGTCGCCAGGACGTCGACGTTGAAGCTTTCGAGCAGTTCCCGGGGACGGTAGGCCGGCTGCGACAGGCGCTCTGAGAGTTGGTCGAAGAGCTCGTCAGCGGTGTCCGCGGCCGGTGCCAGTGTGATGCCGAAGACGCGGGTCAGCGCATCCTCGAGCCAGTAGCGGACCGGGGTCCCGGCGAACCGGCGCCAGTTGGCGCAGAGCGCCCGCCAGATCTCGCGTGGCGGCGTGGTCGAGTCGCCGAGCCCGAGGCTGTCAAGCTCGATGCCGGAGCTGTGCAGCAGCCGCGTGACGTAGTGGTCGGGCGTGACGAACAGCGCCGCCGGGTCCGTGAACGGGCGGTTGGTCTCGAGCAGTTCGGGGCTCACGTGCCCGTGCGGCGAGATGATCGGCGCGTCTGCTGTCCCTGCGTATAGCTCCCGCGCGAGGGCGCGCACCGCGGGGTCGATGCCGAGCAGCCGGTCGGGGTGCGGAGCCACGGGTCCAGGCTAACGCTGGGGAGTGGCGCGATGCCGCCTCGCGCCGAGCGCGCTCGGGTAGGGGTACCTCTGGAGAGGGGTTCGCACGTGTGCCGGGAGTGTTACGCCGTGTGTCGAAAGTGTGTCATCCGGCGGGTTTAATGGGCTCTTGTCACAGTTCTGTGAGACGTCGTGACACTCTGGTCACATGTGTGGACCCCCCTCTGAGGGGGTGGGCTGGTCGGCACGGGCTCGACTGCGAGAGACTGCAGGCGCGATGAGAGCGGCCCGGCTCAACCGAACCAGCTGGCCCGCGCCGGCACGGCCGGTGAGGATCGTGCACATCGGGCTCGGGAACTTCGCCCGTGCGCACCAGGCGTGGTACACGATGGCCGCCGACCCCGATCGCGAATGGGGCATTGCGGCGTTCACGGGCCGAGGCCCGGGTGCGGCCGAGGCGCTGGCACCGCAGCAGGGGCTCTACACGCTGATCGAGCGCGGGCCGGTCGAGGATCAGTTGAGCATCGTCGACGTCCTGCAGGACGCTCGTCCCGGGACCGACGTCGGCGCGTTGATCGCGGCCGTGGCCGCGCCCGGAACGTGCGTGGTCACACTCACCGTTACCGAGGCGGGCTATGCGGGCACCGGCGCCGAGTCGGTACCAGGGCGGCTTGCGCTCGCGCTCGGCCAGCGGCGCATGTCTGGCAGCGGGCCGCTTGCAGTGGTCAGCTGCGACAACCTGCACGCCAACGGGGAGCTGCTGCGGGCGCGGACGCTCGCGGCGGCTGATAATCCGCTCGGGGAGTGGATTGAGCGCGAGGTCTCGTTCGTGAGCACGTCGGTTGACCGGATCACGCCGCGGGTCACTGCGGAGGATCGTGCGCTGGCAGAGCGCGAGCTGGGACTGATCGATGCCGCGCCGGTCGTCACTGAGCCGTTCACGGACTGGGTGCTGTGCGGCGAGTTCCCGGCCGGGCGGCCCGAGTGGGAGCGGGCCGGCGCACGGTTCGTGACCGACATCGAGCCGTGGGAGCTGCGCAAGCTGTGGCTGCTGAACGGCGGACACTCGCTGCTCGCGTACCTCGGTCTGGTGCGGGGGCACGCGACGGTGGCGGATGCGGTCGCGGATCGTGAGCTGGTGGCGGCGTTGCATGAGTTCTGGGATCTGGCCGGGCGGTACCTGCCAACTGGGGTCGATCTTGACCTGCCGGCGTATCGCGCGCAGCTGCTCGAGCGTTTTGAGAACGCGAGGATCGGCTACCCGCTGCTGCAGATCGCGGACGACGGGTTCGACAAGCTGCGGGTTCGGGTCGTGCCAGTGATCGAGGCGGCGGCCGCCGCCGGTATGCCGGCAGCGCCCGCGATGCGGATCGTGGAGGCGTGGGCGCGGTGGCTGAGCGCCGACCCGGAGCGGGCGCAGACCGACCAGAACGCCCGGGTGCTGCGGCGAGTGCTCGGTTCACGTGGCGGAGATGACACGATTCGCGGACTGATCGAGCTTCTGGAGATCGAATGAACATCGCAAGCGCCGAGGTCGTGATCACGAGCCCGAGCCGGAACTTCGTCACCTTGAAGCTGACGACCGACGATGGGGTAGTGGGGCTCGGGGACGCGACGCTGAACGGGCGCGAGCTCGCGGTCGCGACATATCTGCGCGAGCACGTCGCGCCGCTGCTCCCGGGCCGCGACGCCCACCGCATCGAGGACACCTGGCAGTACCTGTACCGTGGCGCCTACTGGCGGCGCGGGCCGGTGACGATGGCGGCGATCGGCGCCGTCGACATGGCGCTGTGGGACATCAAGGGAAAGGTTGCCGGGCTGCCGCTGTACCAGCTGATCGGCGGGGCTTCGCGCAACGGCTGCCTCGCGTACGGGCACGCATCGGGCGCGACGCTCGAGTCACTGTCCGAGTCGATCGGCTCCTACCTCGATCAGGGCTTCCGTGCGGTCAGGGTGCAGTCGGCCGTGCCCGGGATCCGGGCGCTCTACGGGGTCGCGGACCAGCCCCAGCCGACGGGTGAGCGCTATGACTACGAGCCCGCGGGCCGGGGCGAGCGGCCGGCAGAGGAGGACTGGGACACGGCCGCCTACCTACGCCACCTGCCGAGCGTGTTCGAGCACGTGCGCGGCGAGTTCGGGCCGGAGTTGCCGCTCCTGCACGACGCACACCACCGTCTCACGCCGATCGAGGCGGCGCGGCTCGGCAAGTCACTCGAACCGTATGACCTGTTCTGGCTCGAGGACTGCACCCCGGCCGAGAACCAGCAGGGGCTGCGGCTCGTGCGCCGGCACACGACCACGCCGCTGGCGATCGGTGAGGTGTTCAACACCGTGTGGGACTTCCAGCAGCTGATCTCCGAGCAGCTGATCGATTACGTGCGTGCCGCCGCGACCCACTTCGGCGGGGTGACGCCGCTGCGCAAGGTGATGGACTACGCCGCGCAGTACCAGATCCGCTCCGGCTTCCACGGTCCCACCGACGTCTCTCCGGTCGGGTTCGCGGCACAGCTGCATGTCGGGCTCGCGATCCACAACTATGGGATCCAGGAGTACATGGAGCACAGCCCCGAGACCAACTCGGTGTTTCGGTCGGGCCTGACCTTCGACGACGGGTACCTGCACCCGGGCGACGCGCCCGGGCTGGGTGTTGAGCTCGACGAGCAGGCCGCGGCGCGGTTCCCGTACGAGCCGGCCTACCTCCCCGTCAGCCGGCTGCGCGACGGCACGATCCACGACTGGTGAGGCTGCTGACCGGCGAGCCCTGGCTCACAGCATCGTCAGCTGCCGGTCTGGCCACCGCTGGTCGAGCGCGCGCGGGTCGCCGCCGGACGACTCGAAATCGAGCAGCTTGCGCTTGCGATCGAGCCCGCCGCCGTAGCCGCGCAGCGAACCGTCGGCACCGATCACGCGGTGGCACGGGATGATGATTGGGATCGGCGTGCGGGCGACGCAGCCCGCGACCGCGCGGGGCTCGATCCGCTGGTGTCCGTCGCCTCGCTCCGCGCTCAGCGCCCGCGCGATCTCACCGTAGGTCGTCGTCTGCCCGTATGGGATCTCTTGGAGCAACTGCCAGACGCGCTGCTGGAAGGCGGTTCCGGCTGGCGCGAGCGGGAGCTCGAAGCGCCGGCGCTCCCCGGTGAAGTACTCGTGGAGTTGGTGGGCCGCGAGGTCCAGCGGCAGGTTCTGGGGTGATGGCTCGGCGTCCGTCGGACCGCGGCCTGGGAAGTAGAGATGGAGCAGATGCTCGTCATCGCCGTGCAGCGTCAGCGTGCCGATCGGAGTTGGGCAGGTCTGGTATCGCATGCCTGTTAAACGTGTTCGGCGGAGGCTGTGTGAGATCGCCTCACGGATCGGCGTGGGCCGCGGCGATCTCCGCGCCCAGGCGGCAGTTACCGCGGACCAGCTCGAGGTTGACCTCGACGCTCGTGCCGTCCGTGCGGGAGTGGATGAAGTCGAGCAGGAACGGGGTGATCGCCTTGCCGGTGATGCCGGCGGCGGACGCGGCCTCGAGCGCCTCCTCGATCATCCGGTCGTGCGTTTCGCGGTCGAGTTGGTCGGCGGCGGCCAGCGGATTCGCGACGAGAATGCCGCTCTGCCGGCCGAGCGCGTCGGCGGCGCGCATGATCGCGGCCACCTCGGCGCCGCTCGAGACCGAGAAGTCGACCTCGATGCCGCTGTCCGCCAGGTAGAACGCCGGGAACCTGCGCGTCCCGAACACGAGGACCGTCACGCTCAGGGTCTCGAGGCGCTCGAGCGTGGCCCGGATGTCGAGGATCGACTTGACGCCGGCCGAGACGATGGTGACCGGGCAGCTCGCGAGGATGCCGAGGTCTGCCGACTCGTCGAAGGTCTCGTTCGCGTCGCGGTGGACGCCGCCGATCCCGCCCGTTGCGAACACGCGAATCCCGGTGCGGGAGGCGAGCCACGCCGTCGCGGCCACCGTCGTCCCACCGCTGGCGCCGCGGGCAATCGCCACAGGAAGGTCACGCACGCTCAGCTTGAGCGCTCCGCGAGTACCGGCTGCGGCCAGCCGCTCGAGCTGCTCCGGCTCGACGCCGATCCGCGCGACGCCGTCGATCACGGCGATCGTGGCGGGGACCGCGCCGTTCTCGGTCAGTGTTCGCTCGAAGTCGGCCGCGGCGCGGACGTTCTCGGGATACGGCAGCCCGTGGGTGATGATCGTCGACTCGAGCGCCACCACCGGGGCACCCTCGCGCAGCGCCGTGGCGACACGCTCGGACACGACGATGCGGTCCGAGGTGTTCGCTGAGGCGGGGGCGGCGGGCACCGGAGCGAACCGTACTCGATCATGTCGGGCGTGAATCCGAGTCCCGGGCAGCCCGAACGCGTCCCGCCGCTGATCGCCACGCTCGGCGACCTGATGCTGGACGTGCTGGTGCTCCCCAGGGCGCCGCTCGCGGCCGACGGGGACACGCCGGCGACGATCCGCCTCGCCGCGGGCGGGCAGGCGGCCAACGTCGCCGCCTGGGTGAGCGCCCTGGGCGCCCGCAGCCGGCTGATCTGCGCGCGCGGCAGCGACGCGGCGAGCGTGATCGCGGCCGCCCATCTGAATCGTCAGGGGGTCGAGATCTGCGGCCCGGTGATCGCGGGATCCGGTGGCGTCGTGGTCTCGACGCGCGGGATCGACGGCGCACGGACGATGGCCTCCGACCCTGGTGTCGCGGCTGAGCTCGGGCCGGCCGAGCTCGACCCGGCATGGACTGAGACAGCAGACCTGCTGCACATCTCGGGGTACTGCCTGTTGCGCGAGCCCACGGCCGAAGCGGCGCTCGCGGCGGCGCGAGCGGCGAGGCGCGTGACCGTCGACCTCGCCTCCGCGCATGACATCGAGCTGTTCGGAGCGGAGCGCTTCACGGCGCTCGTCCAGGCGCTCGCGCCCGAGCTCGTGTTTGCCAACGAGGCCGAGCGCGCGGCCGTGCCGAACCTGGAAACGCGGTGGGTGATCAAGCTCGGGGAGCGCGGCGCGATCTTTCCGGAGGGGTTCCGGGAGTCCGTGTCCGCCACGGTGGTGGACACGACCGGCGCAGGGGACGCGCTGGCGGCCGGCTATCTGGTCGGTGGGGCGGGCCTCGCGATGAGAGCGGCGGCACGTTGCGTCGAGGCGATCGGCGCGATGCCCTCCGGCGAGCTCGACGAGGCGACGGCGTGAGATCGCCACACAGGAACCGCGTCACCCCCGTGGGCGAGATCGTCGCGATCGAGCTGCGCGGAGCCTGGACCGGCAATCGCGGCAGCCTCCACCGTGACGGGCAGATCGTCCGCGAGTGGGCGAGCCATCACTGGCTGATCTGCACATTGACCTGGAAGGACCGCCGGCACGAGCAGTGGCTTCCGGGCCGACTCACGTGGCTGTACTTCCACGACGAGGCGGTCGCGTTTGCCGCGGGCCACCGGCCGTGCGCATACTGCCGGCGGGACGCCTACCACGCGTACCGGGATGCGCTCGCCGTTGGGGGCGGTCGCCTGGGGCACGACCAGATCGACAGGCGGCTGCATGCGGAGCGGCTCGTGGGCGGTACCCGCCGCCGCCGGACCCACACGGTGGAGTGGCCCGATCTCCCGGACGGCGCGTTTGTGCTCGATCGGGACCAGCCGGCGCTTGTCCGGGGTCGCCGGGTGGTTGAGTGGAGCACCGAGGGGTACGGCGAGAGCCGGAGAAGGCCGGCCAGCGGGCCGGCCGAACTCTTGACGCCGCCGGCGACCCTGGCCGTGCTGCAGGCCGGGTATCCGGTTCAGATCGGCGCGTAGTGCAGCGGCGCCAGCCCGTGCCTGTCAGCGACCGGTGTCCACTGGTGCAGCGTGACGCGGCGCCTTCACGGCGACGGGTCCGTCCCACCGCGAGAAGCGGACGACCTGCCGGTCCGCGGCGGCGGCGGTCGTTTCGGCGATCGGCAGCGGATTGGCGCCGGCGGTGACCGTGAGTTGCGCACTGACGCCGTCACCGTTTGCGGCGGTGGCCGTCCAGCTCAGCACTCTGACCTCGGTGGAGCCGATGTGTCCGGATTCCATGTGCACGATGTCCTGCGACCCGGGCAGGATGCTCGCCGGCAGCGACGACAGGGTGTTCTCGGTCGAGAGGTCCTTTCCGACGGCCGAGTCGGCGCTTGCCTTGAGCCAGCCGGCGCCCGCGGACCGTGTCGCGCTCGTCGGCAGGCCCACGAGCTTTTGCAGGCCGCTCTGGTTTCCGCGCACGTAGGCGACGCCGTGTGTGATCCTGATCTCGGCGTGCGCACCGCCGGCATGGATGAGCTCGATGCCCTGGCTGTTGCTCGTGTCGGAGGTGATGCGTTCGAACGGTTT
>WQWK01000006.1 GCA_009785395.1 Conexibacteraceae bacterium | reverse complement strand
CTCCGGCTCCATCATCGTCGCCGAGACACGCGTGATCACGTCGGCGCCGAACGGCTGCTGCCGGTTGAGCATCGAGCGGACCGCCAGCGGTTGCCCCGAGTCGAGGTCGAGCAGCGTCGCCACGACGGTCGTTGTGCCGAGGTCGTATCCGATCGCGTAGCGCCGCGCGGTCGTGTCTCCGGGCTCGACGTCGACGAGCTCCTCGTCGACGACCACGGCCGTCACATCGAACCCGGATTTGCGCAGCGTGCCGCCGAGCGTCCGCAACACCTCCAGCGACGCCGTCGGCTCGAGGTCGTCGATCGCGTCGAGCACGCGGTCGATGTCGGGACGCTGGTCCTCGAGTGTCGGCTCGTCCAACACGAGATGCCGCTTCTGCACGGAGGGCCTCAGGATCACGTGCCGGCCGACGCCCGCCAGCGCCGCCTTCGGCCGCGTCTGCAGCGGCGGCACCTCGACCACCAGATCGCCGCGCGCCGCGGCCCGGCACGCGAGCCGCCAGCCGTCGTCAAGCTCGCTCGGGCTGAACGCGCGCGGGTCGATCGGGCCGACCGGCACGTCACCGGAGACGACCCGCACCTTGCACTTCTTGCAGGTGCCGTAGCCACCGCAGGTCGAGTCGATCGCGATTCCGTTCCAGCTCGCGGCGTCGAACACCGGCGTGCCGCTCGGCACGCGAACCTCGGCGCCGTCAGGCAGGAAGCGCAGGCGGACGCGCTCGCTGCCGTCGCTCGGCTCGACCTGAGCCTCGACCTCACGCAACGCCTGGTTCACGAAGCCGCCACCTCGCGTTCCGCCGCCTCCTTCTCCGCCGCCACACGCGCCCGGTGCGCCGCGATCCAGCTCGCACCCCACTCGTCGTGGCCGAGCAGCAGGTCGGCGGCGCGCACGCTGCTCACGCACGCCCCCGCCGTCGACATGATCGCGCTGGTGAGACCCGCGGCCATCGCCATCGGCAGGAACGCGGCGTTGAGCGCGACGCGCTCCGGCAGGCCGAAGGAGACGTTGGAGGCGCCACAGCACATGTTCACGCCGAGTTCGTCCCGGATCATCCGCATCGCGCGGAGCGTCTCGGCGACCGCGCCCGTGTCGGCGCCGACCGGCATCGCGAGTGGGTCGATCACCACATCGTCAGGCTTGATCCCGTAATCCTGGGCGGCGCTCACGATCTTGCGGGCGTGCTGCAGGCGCTCCTCCGCGGTCATCGGAATACCGGTCTCGTCGTTGGTCAGGCCGATCACCGCCGCGTCGTGCTTCGCGACCAGCGGCAGGACAACCTCAAGCCGGTCGTCCTCCGCGGTCACCGAGTTCACCAGAGCGCGGCCCTCGTAGACCGAGAGCCCCGCCTCGAGCGCCTCGATAACCGACGAGTCGATGCAGATCGGCGCGTCGACGGCGGCCTGCACGACGCCGAGCATCCGCGCCAGCAGGTCGGCCTCGTCGACCAGCGGGATCCCGGCGTTGACGTCGAGCATGTCCGCGCCGGCCGCGACCTGCGCGAGCGCGTCGGCCTCAGCGGAGGACAGGTCACCTGCTCGGAGCTCCTCGGCGAAGGCCTTGCGGCCGGTCGGGTTGATCCGCTCGCCGATGATGCAGAACGGCTGCTCGGCACCGATCGTGACAGTCTTCGACCGCGAACGCAGAACCGTATCCATCAGTGCCTCCCATCGGGGGTACGTGCGGACCGAGAGGGGTCGGCAGGGTGTGCATGGCAAGGACGCAGGGAGGGGCAATACCGAGTTGTATTGCCCCGACCGAGGACGCCGCCAGGCGCCCCTGCGGGCCACTCGAATCCGTGCGTACTTCCGGTGGGAGGCACTAAACGAGCACCTTTTCGCGGCGGAGCTCGATCAGCTCCTTGGCCTTCTTGACCGCTGAGGAAGCGTCGGCCGCGTAGCCGTCGGCACCGACCGCGTCCGCGTACTCCTGGGTCACCGGCGCGCCGCCGACCATCACGATCACCTTGTCCCGCATACCGGCCTTCTCGAGCGCGTTGATGTTCGCCTTGAACATCGGCATCGTCGTCGTCAGGAACGCCGAGAAGCCGACGACGTCAGGGCTGTGCTCCTCGATCTGCTGGATGAACGTCTCCGGGGCCACGTTGACGCCCAGGTCGATCACCGTGAAGCCGGCGCCCTCAAGCATGATGTTGCAGAGGTTCTTGCCGATGTCGTGGACATCGCCCTTGACGGTGCCCATCAGGAACGTGCCGACCTGGGCGGAGTCGGTGTCGGCGAGCAGCGGCCGCAGGATGTCGAGCGCACCCTGCATCGCGCGGGCCGCGATCAGCATCTCGGGCACGAAGTAGTCGCCGCGCTCGAACCGGGCTCCGACCTCCTCCAGCGACGGGATCAATGCGTCGAACAGCAGCGTTTCCGGCGCCATCCCCTGTTCGAGCCCCTGGTTAACGCCGTCGGCCACCGCCGGCGCGTTGCCGACGAGGGTCTCCTCGTACAGCAGTTTCAGAATCTCCTCGTCCGTCATGCCGCGTCTGCTCCTTCCTCGATGTACCCGAGCGCCATGCTCAGCTTGTTCGCTTCCTCGACCAGCTCCGGCCGCAGCTCCCGGATCCGTTCCGGCGGCATCCGCACGGTCGGGCCGGTGATGCTCAGCGCCGCCACGACCTCGCCGCTGGCGCCGCGCACGGGCGCCGCGACCGCCGCCAGGCCGATCTCCAGCTCGTCGACCGCGGAGGCGAATCCGTCCCTTCGCACGCGGGCGAGCTCGGTTCGCAGCACGCCCGCGTCAGTGATCGTGCGCGGGGCGTATGCGGTCAGCGCGCTTGCGCCAGCGGGCGCCAGCGCGCGCCCAAACGCGAGGAATACCTTGCCGTTGGCGCTGCAGTGGTAGTCGACCGTGCGTCCCACCCACTCCCCGGCCCGCAGGAAGTGTCGGCCCTCGGCCTGCAGCAGGTGCTCGACGCCGGCGGCGCCGGGGACGCCGAGGTTGATCGTCTCACCGCTGAGCCCCGCGAGCGTGTCGAGCGACGGCCGCGCCACCTCCACGAGGTTGCGCTCAAGCATGCCGCGCTCGGCCACGCGGAGGATCGCCGGCCCGGGGCGCAGGCGGCCCCGTTCACCCTCCTGCTCGACCAGGCCGCGGCGCTCCAGCGCGGACAGCAACCGGGAGGTGGTGCTCTTCGGCAGCCCGGCGGCGCTCGCCAGCTCCGAGACGCCCACCGGTTCCTCGGCCTCGAGCACGCGCACGAGCAGATCGGCGCCGCGGTCGATCGCGGTGGTCCCCGCTGGAGCCTCGGTTTCAGCACCTACTTGAAACTGCTGTTCCATGGTGGTTAGGATACGCCCGCAACCATGTTCGTCAACTCAATGCCCCGCTACGAGATCCTCAGCGAGGACGCGCTTGCAGTGCTCGATCGTGGCTGGCGCCGGATCGTGTCCGAGATCGGGATCGAGTTCCTGCTGCCGGAGGCCGTCGAGATCTTCCGCGCCGCCGGCCAGATCGTCGAGGACGAGAACCGCGTCCGCTTCGATCCCGAGTTCATCCTCGAACAGGTCGCCAAGGCGCCGAGCCAGTTCGAGCTGCAGGCCCGCAACCCCGCCAACTCGCTGACGATCGGCGGCGACAACATGGCGTTCGCGCCCGTCTACGGCTGCCCCTTCATCCGCGAGGGCGGCGTTCGCCGCGACGCCAAGATGGCCGACTTCGAGAACCTCGTGAAGCTCTCGCAGATCTTCGGCGAGCTCGACTCGCCCGGCGGCACGATCTGCGAGCCGGAGGACCGTCCGCTCGACTCGCGCCACCTCGACATGGTCTACGCGCTGCAGACGCTGACCGACAAGCCCTACATGGGCTCGGTCACCAGCGGCCCGAATGCCGCCGACACGGTCCGCATGGGCGAGATCCTCTTCGGAGGGCGCGAGAACATCGAACGAGCCCCCGTCTCCATCTCCCTGATCAACGTCAACTCGCCGCTGCGTTACGACGACCGCATGCTCTCGGCGATGTTCGAGTATGTGAAGGCGGGCCAGGCCGTCGTCATCACTCCCTTCCTGCTGATGGGGGCGATGTCGCCGGTGTCGCTGCCGGCGACGCTCACCCAGCAGATGGCCGAGGCGCTGGCGGGCATCGCCCTGTCGCAGCTGATCCGCCCCGGCGCACCGGTCGTCTTCGGCTCGTTCCTGTCGAACACCGACATGCAGTCGGGATCGCCGTCATTCGGCACGCCGGAGTCCGGCATCGGCGTGCTCTGCACCGGGCAGATCGCCCGCCACTTCAACCTTCCGTGGCGCGGTGGCGGCGCGCTGAACTCGTCGACCGTGGTCGACGCGCAGGCGGCGTACGAGTCGCTGATGACCTTCCTGCCGACGTTCCTGGCCGGCGCCAACTTCGTGATGCACTCGGCCGGCTGGCTCGAGGGCGGACTCGTCTCCTGCTACGAGAAGTTCATCGTCGACATCGAGCTGCTGCGGGAACTGCGCCACGAGTTCACGCCGGTCGTGTTTGACGACGCGGCGCTCGCGTTCGGCGCGCACACCGAGGTCGGCCCCGGCGGCCACTTCCTCGGCGCCGCCCACACGCTCGAGCGCTTCCGCGAGTGCTTCTACCGGCCGCTGCTCTCGAGCACCGACAACTTCGACCGCTGGACCAAGCGCGGCGCGCGCGACACCACAGCACGCGCGGCGGAGATCTGGCGCGAGAAGCTCGACGGCTACGAGGCACCGCCGCTCGACGACGGCATCCGCGCGGAGCTCAAGGAGTTCGTCGACCGCAGGCGCACAGAGCTCGGCGATTGAGTTAAGCTCCAGACCTATGAGTGATATATCAGCGCTCGGGGAGGCTCAGGCCCGGCCTGTCGCGCTGCTGGCGGACCGCGCCTACGAGGAGCTCCGCGATCAGCTCGTCACTCTGCGCATCCGGCCCGGCGAGCCGATCGACGAGGATCGGCTCGGCAGGGAGCTCGAGATGGGTCGCACTCCGATCCGTGAGGCGATCAAGCGCCTCGCGCACGAGAACCTGGTGGCGGTCTTCCCTCGCCGCGGGACCTTCGCGGCCGAGATCAACATCACCGACCTCGCGCACATCGCCGAGGTGCGGCAGGCGCTCGAGGGGCAGGCCGCCTACCGGGCAGCCGAGCGGCTGACCGACGCGGATCGCGCCCAGCTGATGCTGCTGCTCGACGAGTTGCGCGCAAGCCGCGGCAGTGACGACATCGCTGCGCTGATGGCGCTCGACACGCGCGTGCATCGCTTCATCTACCAGCTGAGCGGCAACCCGTTCCTGGAGGAGACGCTGTACCGCTACTTCAACCTGTCGCTGCGGATCTGGTACCTGGTGATCGATCGCCTGCCGCACCTGTTCCAGCGCGTGCACGAGCACGAGCCACTGCTGGAGGCGATCGCCGCCCGCGATCGCGAGCTCGCCCGCAAGATCGTGGCCGGTCACGTCGCCACCTTCGAGAGCGAGATCCGGAGCGTGCTGTGAGCGGGCCGGGCGGTGCGGGCGCGGAACGTTACGACTACGTGATCGTCGGCGGCGGCTCCGCAGGCTGCGTGCTCGCGGCCCGGCTGACCGAGGACCCGTCGATCAGGGTGCTGGTGCTCGAGGCCGGGCGCCAGGATTACCTGTGGGATCTCTACATCCACATGCCGGCGGCGCTCTCGTTCCCGATCGGCAACCGCTTCTACGACTGGAAGTACGAGTCCGAGCCCGAGCCACACATGCACGGGCGCCGCATCTACCACGCCCGCGGCAAGGTGCTCGGCGGATCGAGCTCGATCAACGGCATGATCTTCCAGCGCGGCAACCCGCTCGACTACGAGCGTTGGGGCGCCGACCCGGGTCTCAGCGACTGGGATTACGCCCACTGCCTCCCGTACTTCAAGCGGATGGAGACATGCCTGGCCGGCGCCGACGAATGGCGCGGCGGCGCCGGCCCGCTGAAGCTCGAGCGCGGTCCGGTCCGCAACCCGCTGTTCAGCGCATTCTTCGAGGCGGTCCAGCAGGCCGGCTACGAACTGACCAGCGACGTCAACGGCTACCGCCAGGAGGGGTTCGCCGCCTTCGACCGGACGATCTACCGCGGCCGCCGGCTGAGCGCCGCGCGCGCTTACCTGCATCCCGTGATGAAGCGCCCAAACCTCGATGTCCGCTGCCGGGCATTCGTCTCGAGGGTGCTGTTCGACGGCACGCGCGCGACCGGGGTCGAGTACACCAGCGGTTGGGGCGGCGGCAGGTCCAGCGGGACCAGCCGCCGCGTGAGCGCCGGCGAGGTGATCCTCTGCGGGGGCGCGATCAACTCACCGCAACTGCTGCAGCTCTCGGGGATCGGCAACGCCTCCGAGCTGGGGGCGGTGGGCGTGAAGCCGATCGCCGATGTCCCGGGTGTCGGCGAGAACCTCCAGGACCACCTCGAGGTCTATGTGCAGTACGCGTCCAAGCAGCCGGTCTCGGTGGCTCCCGCGATGAAGTACCGCAGCCGTCCGAAGGTCGGCCTCGAGTGGCTGCTGCGGCGCAGCGGCCCGGGGGCAACCAACCACTTCGAGGCCGGCGGCTTCGTCCGCGGTGACGACGAGGTCGGCTACCCGAACCTGATGTTCCACTTCCTGCCGCTCGCGATCCGCTACGACGGCAGCGCGCCCCAGGGCCACGGCTACCAGGTCCACGTCGGCCCGATGTACTCCGACGCGCGCGGGACCGTGAAGGTCGTCTCGACCGACCCGCGCAAGCACCCGGCCCTGCGCTTCAACTACCTCTCGACCGAGCAGGATCGCCGCGAGTGGCTCGAGGCGATCAGCTGCGCTCGCAGGATCCTCACCCAGCCCGCCTTCGACCCGTTCAACGACGGCGAGCTGTCGCCGGGCGCCGTGGTCCAGACCGACGAGCAGATCCTGGACTGGGTCGCGCGCGACGCCGAGACGGCCCTGCATCCGTCCTGCACCTGTCGGATGGGCGTCGGCGAGACCGACGTGCTCGACCCGGAGACGCTGGCGGTGCGCGGCGTCGAGGGCCTGCGTGTGGTAGACGCCTCGGCGATGCCCTATGTGACCAACGGCAACATCTACGCGCCGGTGGTGATGCTCGCCGAGAAGGCCGCCGACCTGATCCGCGGCGACACCCCCCTCGCGCCGCTGGTCGATGTGCCGTTCTACCGGCACGGCGCGGCCGCGACGGCCTGAGCGTCAGCCGATGACGACCGTCTGCAGGTCGGTCAGCGCATCGAACGGGTAGCGCCCGCCGACCCGGCCCACGCCGCTGAGACTTCCGGCGCGCCCGCCGAACGGCAGGTGATTCTCCCAGTAGTTGGTCGTCTCGTTGATGTTCACCAGCCCGGTGCGCGCCTCGTCCGCGAATCGCAGCCCGTTTCTCAGATCGGCCGTGAAGATCGCTGCGAGGAGGCCGTAGGGCGATGCGTTCGTAAGCGCGATCGCGCGCTGCAGCGAGTCGATCGCGATGATCGGCGCGATCGGCCCGAAGGTCTCCTCGGTAGCGGCGAGAGCATCGGCGGGCACACCGTCGAGGACTGTCGCGGGCCAGTAGAGACCGGTAGGGAAGCCGGCGGCCCGCTGGCCGCCGGCGACCACCCTTGCGCCACGCGCGACCGCATCGTCCACATGGACGTCCATCTTCGCCGCGACCCCTTCGTTGTTGAGCGGCCCGAGCGTCGTCGAGTCACTCAACGGGTCGCCGAGCTGTGCCGCGCCCGCCGCCACCCGCGCCGCGAGCAGCGCCACGAACTCCTCGCGCACGCGCTCGTGCAGCAGGATCCGTTCGCCGGCGGTGCAGCTCTGCCCCGCGCACAGGAAGCAACCGACAACGGCCGCGTCGGCGGCGGCCTCGAGGTCCGCGTCCTCCAGCACGACCAGCGGGCCGTTGCCGCCCATCTCCAGCAGCAGCCGCTTGCCGGCGGCGCGCCGCGCGATCTGCAGGCCGGTCGCGGTCGAGCCGATGAAACCGACGGCCGCCACATCGGGGTGGCCGACGAGCTCGTCGCCGACGACCGGCCCCGGCCCGGTCACGAAGTTGAAGACGCCCGGCGGCAGGTCAGCCTCCGCGACGCAGCGCGCCAGCAGGCCCGAGCAGTGCGCCGTGCTCGGCGCCGGCGTCCAGACGACGGTGTTGCCGGCGGCCAGCGCCGGCGCAACGATCTCCGCGGGCATCGTGTAGGGCCAGTTCCAGGGGGTGATGACCGCCACCGGCCCGACCGGCCGGCGCAACACCAGCACCCGCTTGCCCGGCGACGAGCTGGGCGGGATCGAGCCCTCGAGCCGCACCCCGTCCTCGGCCGCCGCATGCCACATCGCGACCAGCTCGTCGACCTCGTCGCAGGACTCGGCCAGCGGCTTGCCCTGGTCGAGCGTCGCCGCCCGCGCGAGCTCGTCGCGGCGGGCCGCGCAGACCTCGGCGACGCGGTGCAGGCATCGGCCGCGCTCGAAGGCCGTCTCCCGCTCCCAGGCGCCGAATGCCGCGTTTGCGGCGGCGACCGCGGCCGCGGCGTCAGCGCGGTCGCCCTCGGCAACAGGCCCCAACTCCTCACCGGTGGCGGGGCTCGTCGCCAGGAATGTCGCTCCCGTCCTAGCCCCACGCCAGCTCCCGCCAACAAACAGATCCGTGCTCACTCCTGCACCCGCCAGACGACGTCCGGTTGACCTGGGTGGCACCACTGATATATAAGTCTCATAGCAGTGACGGAGATACTCCCAGATCTGGTTGCGGAAAGTGAGCGGCTGCTGGCGCTCGCCCGTGAACAGAACGCGACCTTCGTCCTGCTCGGCGGCGTGGCGGTTCGGCTACACGCTCCCGAGGTCCCGGCCGCGCTCGACCGTGAGTACAAGGATCTTGACTTCGCGGTGCCGAAGGGAGGCAGCGGCACTGCCGGGAAGCTGCTGAGCGACGCCGGCTACGAGCCTCAGATCGTCTTCAACGCGATGAACGGCAAGGAGCGCCTGCTCTTCCACGACACCACCCACGGCCGTCAGGTCGACGTGTTCGTGGGCTCGTTCCGGATGTGCCACGCGATCCCGCTCTCGGAGCGGCTGGCGCCCGGCGCCACGACGGTGCCGTTGGCCGAGCTGCTGCTGACCAAGCTGCAGATCATCGAGCTCAACGAGAAGGACATTCGCGACACGGTGCTGCTGCTGCACGGCCATGAGATCGCCGAGCACGACGACGACGCCGTCAACGGCGCCCGCATCGCCCAGCTCTGCGCCGAGGACTGGGGGCTCTGGCGCACGATCACCGCCAACCTCGAGAGCTCGGTCGCCCACGTGGACAACTACGACCTGAGCGAGCCCGAGCGCACGCGCGTGAGAGACCGCCTGCGCGGCCTGCTGGACCGGATCGAGGCGGCTCCCAAGAGCCGCGCCTGGAAGCTTCGCGCGAAGATCGGCGAGCGCAAGCGCTGGTATGACCTGCCTGAGGAGGTTGAGCGGTGAGGATCTTCTTCGCTACTGACGTGCACGGCTCGGAGACGTGCTGGCGGAAGTTCCTGAACTCCGGCAAGCATTACAAGGCCGACGTCGTGATCCTCGGGGGCGACATGACCGGCAAGGCGCTCGTCCCGATCATCAACGACGGCGGCGGCAACTGGCACTCGACGCTGCTCGAGAACCGCGAGACGCTCTCCGGCGAGGAGCAGGTGGCGCAGTTCGAGCTCGCGGTCAAGCGCCGCGGCTATTACCCGTTCCGCGTCGATCCGGACGAGCTGGCGGAGCTCAGCAAGGACGAGGCGCGCTGGCACGGACTGTTCGACGAGCACATGCTCGCGACGGTGCAGGAGTGGATGGACCTGGCCGACGAGCGGCTCGCCGGCACCGGTATCCGCTGCGTCGTCTGCCCCGGCAACGACGACCAGCTCGAGGTCGACGACGTGATCCGGCAGGCGCAGACGGTCGAGCTGGGCGAGGGTCGCGTGCTCGAGTTCGGCGGCTACCAGATGGTCTCCAGCGGCTGGGCCAATCGCACCCCCTGGGACACCTACCGGGAGGAGGACGAACCGCAGCTCGCGCAGCGGATCGCGAAGATGGTCGACCAGGTCACCAACCCACCCGAGCGCACGATCTTCAGCCTCCACTGCCCGCCCTACGGGACCGGGCTCGACGACGCGCCCGAGCTGACCGCGGACATGGATCTCAAGGACGCCGGCCACGCCGTCAAGCCGGTCGGTTCGACGGCGGTCAGGGAGGCGATCGAGGCCTTCGGGCCGGCACTGACGCTTCACGGCCACATCCACGAGTCGCGCGGGACCAAGCGGCTCGGCAAGACGTTGTGCGTGAACCCCGGCAGCTCGTATGAGCAGGGGCAGCTGCTGGGGGCGGTGATCGATGTAGATAACGGAAAGCAGGTCAAGAAGTTCGTGCTCACCAGCGGGTGAGCTCACCAGCAGTCGAGGAGAGGAGACGGGCGCATGTCGATTGGAACGGGGGCCGGGCTATGACGGCTACTGCAACTGGCGGCGAGGGCTTCGAAGAGCGCGCCGTATTCGTCCGTAAGGCCACGGGCCTGGTGCGCGGCTGGTCCGTGCGCGACGCATTCGTCTACGCGACATTCGCGATCAACCTGGTCACACTCGGTTGGTTCATCTTCGCTTCGGCGCCGTTCATCCCCAACGGCGGGCTGCTGTGGTCGGTGGTCGTCGGCGGCGCGTTCCTGGTCTTCCAGGCGATCACATACGCAGGGCTGATCTCGGTGATGCCGCGCGCCGGCGGTGACTACGTCTGGATGAGCCGCGTACTCGGCGGCGGGATCGGCTTCGTGCTGGCGGTGGCCGGATGGTGGTTCATCCTCTGGTACTGGGTTCCCATCTACGCCAACATCCTCAACATCGAGGTGCTGGGGCCGCTCTCGGCGATCGTCGGCTGGCATGGTGGCGTGACGTTCTGGGGCGGTGACGCGGGGATCTTCGTGGCCTCGGTGATCACAGCGCTGCTGGCATCCCTGTTCATCGCGCTGGGAATCCGGACGTATGGGCGCATCCAGAAGTTCTGCTTCTACGGCGGCGTCGCCGGCCTGGTGATCATGGGGATCATCCTGCTCGTCACCTCGCACGGCAGCTTCATCAACCACTTCAACAGCCAGGCGCACAGTCTCTACGGCACCAGCGGTAACGCTTACGCCGCGACGCTGAAGGCGGGAACCCAGGGCTACACGCCGACGAGCGTCGGCCACTTCAACTTCAGCGGCGTGCTGTTGCTGATCCCGATGCTGATGTTCTTCAACCTGTGGTCGAACTGGGGCGCGACCCTGTACGGCGAGGTGCGCGGAGCATCGGACTTCCGCAAGAACATCTACGCGATGGGCGGCGCCCTGATCGGCACGACGATCGTTGCCGGCATCTTCTTCCTGCTGTTCGCGAAGACGTTCGGCTGGAACTTCTACATGGCCGGCAACAACGCCTTCTACCTGGGCACGGGGCCGACCGGAGTGTTCCCGTATCCGGCGCTGCTGGCGGCGATGATCTTCTCGAGCCCGGTGCTCCAGTTCATCCTGATCAGCATCATGTCGCTGTGGTTCTTCGGCTGGGTCGGGTCGGTGTTCCTGTCCTCGACGCGGGTCGTCTTCGCGGCGTCGTTCGACCGGATCCTTCCCGAAAAGGTCGCCAGTGTCTCGCGCAACGGCGTGCCCTACTGGGCGCTGGCGCTGATGCTGCTGCCGTCGATCCCGCTCGCGGCGCTGTACGCGTGGAGCCTGTCATTCCGGTCCTACACGCTGGACGCGACGCTCGTGATCGCAATCACGTTCCTCGGGACAACCATCTCGGCGGCGATCTTGCCGTGGCGCAAGCCGGAGATCTACAACGCCTCCCCGATCGCCAAGTACAAGGTGCTCGGCCTGCCGCTGATCACGTTCGCCGCGATCATGTTCGCCGCGATCCTGATCTGGGCGCTGATCAAGTGGTTCTCCGACAGTGCCTACGGCGTCAACAACAGCGACTCCTTCATCCTCATGGGTGGCATGTACGTCCTGGCGATCGCCATCTACGTCGTCTCCCAGATCGTGCGCAGACGCCAGGGGATCGACCTCGGGATGGTCTACGGGGAGATCCCGGCCGAGTAGGCCGTCTCAGTCCGCCCGCCGGCCCCGCTGGGCCTGCGGGCGGAAGGGCCGCCCGCCGGGGTCGGCGAGGCCGAGTCTGCGGGCGGAAGGGCCGCCCCCCGGGGTGGGCGGGGCCGATTCTGCGGGCGGAAGGGCCGCCCCCCGGTCCGCCCGGCCTCTCGCGCGGCGCTCGCCCGGCCTCTCGCGCGGCCCTCGCCCGGCCCTCGCCCGGCTCGCGCCGGAGCCCATAGCACGGCTCGACAGGACCCCCGCAACCTCTGATATATAACTGATATGAGCAGCCCATCCTCAGGCGGACTGCCCGCCTCTCAAAGCATCGTCATCATCGGCGCCGGCATCGTCGGGAACAGCCTCGCCTACCACCTGACCCAGCTCGGCGAGCGCGACATCACCCTGATCGACAAGGGCCCACTGCCGAATCCCGGCGGCTCGACCGGTCACGCGTCGAACTTCATCTTCCCGGTCGACCACTCCAAGGAGATGACCCAGCTGACGCTCGAGAGCATGCGTCAGTACAAGGATCTCGGCGTCTTCATCGAGAGCGGCGGCATCGAGGTCGCGCGTGGCGCCGAGCGCATGCAGGAGCTGCAGCGCCGCGTCTCCTCCGCGATCTCATGGGGGATCGAGCCGGTCTCGATCATCACGCCGCAGGAGGTCAAGGAGCTCGTCCCGTTCATCGAGGAGAGCCTGATCGTCGGCGGCTTCTACACGCCGGGCGCCGGCGTCGTCGACTCGCTGCGCGCGGCGACGATCATGCGCGAGCGCGCCCAGCAGGCCGGCGCGACAGTGTCCGCCAACACCGAGGTGCTGGGGCTCGACGTCGAGGGCGGCCGCATCCGCCGGGTGCGCACCGACCGCGGCGAGATCGAGGCCGACCGGGTCGTGATCGCGTGCGGCTGCTGGAGCCCGAAGATCGCGAAGATGGCAGGTGCGTCGATCCCGCTCACGCCCGCCGTGCACCAGATGATCGACATCGGCCCGGTCCCGCGCTTCGCCGACGCCAAGGGCATGATCGAGTACCCGATCGTCCGCGACGTCGACACCAACATGTACGAGCGCCAGGAGGGTACGGGCCTTGAGGTCGGCTCCTACGCCCACCGGCCGATCATGATGGACGCCGAGGAGATCCCGTCGATCGCGGAGTCGGCGCTGTCCCCGACCGAGCTGCCGTTCACTCAGGAGGACTTCGATCCGCAGATGGAGATCGCGCTCGAGCTGATGCCGGAGATCGTCGGCGACGAGTCGGTCGGCGTGAAGTACGCGATCAACGGGCTGCTGTCGGTCACCTACGACGGTCTGCCGCTGCTCGGTGAGACGCCGGAGGTCAGGGGCCTCTGGTCGGCGGCGGCGATCTGGATCAAGGAGGGCCCCGGCACCGGCAAGACCGTCGCCGAGCTGATGGTCCACGGCGAGTCCGAGATCGACGTATTCGAGTCCAACATCGCCCGCGCCTACCCGTCGCAGAAAACCCGCCGGCACGTGCAGGCCCGGGCCGGCGAGGGCTTCAACAAGATGTACGGGATCGTCCACCCGAGCGAGCAGTGGGAGTCCGACCGCGGCGTCCGCGTGCCGCCGTTCTACGACCGTGAGCGCGAGCTCGGCGCCGTCTTCTACGAGGCGGCCGGCTGGGAGCGGCCCGCCTGGTATGAGTCGAACTCCGGGCTGCTCGAGGAGTACGGCGAGCGCATCGCACGCCGCGAGTCCGAGTGGGAGGCGCGCTGGTGGTCACCGATCATCAACGCCGAGCACCTCGCGATGCGCGACCGCGCCGCGATCGTCGACCTGACCGCGTTCGCGATCTTCGACGTCACAGGCCCGGGCGCGCTCGACGTCGTCCAGCGCGTGGCGATGCGGCAGCTGGACGTCCCCGTCGGCCGGGTCGTCTATACGCCGCTGCTGACGCCGAGCGGCACCTTCAAGCAGGACCTGACGATCATGCGGCTCGCCGACGACGTCTTCCGGGTCGTCACCGGCGGCGCCTACGGCATGTCCGATCTCAAGTGGTTCTCCAGCCACCTGCCGGAGGACGGCTCGGCGCAGGTGCACGACCAGACGAGCGCCTGGACGACGCTCGGCCTCTGGGGCCCCCGCGCGCGTGACATCCTCGCCTCGGTCGCGCGCGGCGACGTCTCCCACGAGGGCCTGCCGTTCGCCACCTGCAAGAGCATCGAGGCCGGGCCGCTGGAGGTGCTCGCCTCGCGCATCTCATACGTGGGCGACCTCGGCTGGGAGCTGTATGTGCCGATCGAACAGGGCGCGCGGCTGTGGGACCTGCTGGTCGAGGCCGGCGAGCCGCACGGCATGATCGCGGCGGGCAGCGGCGTCTACGGCAGCACGGGCCGCCTCGAGAAGGGCTACCGCGCCTACGGCGCCGAGCTCGACGGCGAGTACAACGTCGTCGAGGCCGGAATGGCCTGGGGCAGGGTCAAGGACCAGGACTTCATCGGCAAGGAGGCGCACGTCCGGCACCGCGACGAGGAGCCCGCGGCGGTGATGTGCACGCTGACGGTCGACGACCACACCTCGGCCTCCGGCGTCAAGCGCTACATGATGGGCAAGGAACCGATCCTCACGCTCGAGGGCGACCCGATCACCGACAGCAGGGGCCGGCGCTCATATGTCACCAGCGCCGGCTCGGGCCCGTCGCTGCGCAAGTTCATCCTGATGACCTACCTGCCCCCCGCGCACGCGACCGTCGGTGAGCAGCTCCAGGTCCAGTACATGGGCGAGCTCTACCCGGTCACGGTGCAGAGCATCGACTCGACGTCGCTGTTCGATCCAGACAACAGCCGGATCCGGCAGTAGGAGACCGCGCCGATGAACATCCTTGTCTGTGTCAAGCGCGTCCCGCTGACCGGCGGCAAGATCGTCCTGACCGACGACGAGCGCGCAATCTCGACCAAGCACCTCGGCTTCACGGTGAGCCCGCACGAGGAGTGCGGGGTCGAGGAAGCGGTGCAGATCGTCGAGCGTGAGGGCGGCTCCTCGACGGTGCTGACGCTCGGACCGCCCGAGGCCGAGGAGCAGCTGCGCGACATGATGGCGATCGGCGCCGACCGCGCGATCCATCTGGTGACGGACGGCAGCGAGTGGGACCCGCAGGCAACGGCGGCGGCGATCGTCGCCGCGATCCGCGCCGACGAGCAGTCCTACGACCTGATCCTGTTCGGCAACGAGTCCGCCGACGCCGGCAACTACCAGGTGCCGATCCGCGTCGCTCACGCCCTCGGGGTCCCGTGCGTGACAGCGGTCAAGGCGATCTCGTTCGACGGCGGCCAGGCGCGCTGCGAGCAGGAGGTGGCGGGCGGCCGCGACGTCTACAACATCCCGCTGCCGGCGGTGGTCGCGGTGCGTGAGGGCCTGAACCTCCCCCGCTACCCGTCGGTGCCCGGCAGGCTGCGCGCCAAGCGCAAGCCGGTCGACAGCTCGAGCCCGGCGCCCGCCGCCGCCCAGCTCGAGATGATCAGGCTCGTGCTCCCGCCCGACTCCGGCAAGCAGGTGCAGGTGCTCGGCCGGGGCGCCGAGGCCGCGCCCGCCGTCGTCGGCATCCTGACCGAGATGGGGCTGGTCTGATGAGCGTCCTGGTTTTCATCGAAGATCCCGCTGACGAGCTGAGCCAGCAGGCGGTCACGTTCGCACGCACGGTCGCGGCCGGTGACGACATCGCGTGCGTGTCGATCGACGGCGGCTACAGGGCGGCTGCCTGGGGCCAGACGCTCGCCGACCTGATCGGCAGCCGCACCCCCGCCGCGGTGGTCGCAGCCGGCACTGACCGCGGCAACGAGGTGCTCGCCCACGCGGCGGCGATCCTCGACCTGCCGCTGTCCGCCAACACGACGGCATTCAGCGCCGGCGACCCGCCGACCGTCACGCGCGTGCGCTGGGGCGGGAGCCTGCTCGAGCAGGCACTGCTGCGAGCCCCGACGCTGCTGATGAGCGTCGCGCCGCATGCCGTCCCGGCGGACTCGGCCGCGATCGAGACGGAGGTTGTGGCGCCCTCCGACCATGCTCTGGCCGTCGCGCCGACCGAGCGGGTCGGCGCGACGAGTGGCGGCGTCTCACTCGAGGAGGCGAAGGTCGTCGTCTCCGGCGGGCGCGGCGTCGGCTCCTCGGAGGGCTTCGCGATCATCGAGGAGCTCGCCGCGCTGCTGGACGGCGCCGTCGGCTGCTCGCGCGCGGTCACGAGCGCGGGCTGGCGTCCGCACTCCGACCAGGTCGGCCAGACCGGCACCAAGGTTGCACCCGACATCTACATCGCCTGCGGTATCAGCGGCGCGACGCAGCACATGGCCGGCTGCAAGGGCGCCAAGAAGCTGCTGGCGATCAACGAGGACGGCGAGGCCTCGATCTTCGCCCACGCCGACTATGGCGTGATCGGCGATCTGCACACGGTGCTGCCGGCGGTGGTGGCCGAGCTGCGAAAGGCGAGGGGCGCATAGTCTCCCCCTTCGAGGCGGTCGCGCTCGCGCTCGCGCTCGGCGCCGGCGGAACGGTCTGCGGGCGCCGGGTCGCCCAGCTCACACGGCTGGTGCAGGCGGCGAAGCCGGAGCAGCGCGGCGGTGACGCGCCCGAGCGTGTCCGCAACGAGGTCACGATCGTGCTCGGACAGCGCAAGCTGCTGCAGCGCTTCTGGCCGGGGCTGATGCACGCTTTCGTGTTCTGGGGCTTCCTCGTGCTGGGCCCGACGATCGTGATCGCGATGATCGCGATCGTCGACCGCCATCAGACGTTCCCGTGGCTCGGCGCTCAGGGCTGGTATGCACTGCTCGTCGACATCTTCTGCGTGCTGGTGCTGATCGGCGTCGCCTCGGCGTTCTACGTGCGCAAGGTCGTCAAGCCGAAGCGGTTCGAGGGCAGCCATCTCGGCGAGGCCGACCTGATCCTGGCGCTGATCGCGACGATCGTGATCTCACTGCTGCTCTGGCACGCGTCGCGGATCGCGCTCGGGTACAACGAGTGGCCGGCCGCGTGGTCACCCGTTTCGCGCCTGCTCTCGCACATCTTCGGCGCCGGTGCCGGCACCCGCGTGCTCGAGCGCGTGTTCGTCTGGATTCACGTCGGAACGATCCTCGGGTTCCTCGCCTACCTCCCCTACTCCAAGCACCTGCACATCGCCACGGCCGCGATCAACGTCTGGTTCGGGCGCACACGCGCACGTGGGCGGCTCGAGCCACTGCGGTTCGAGCCCGAGGAGGGTGAGAGCGAGGACGACCTGCGGTTCGGCGCAGGCACGGCCGCCGACCTCACCTGGAAGCAGGTGATGGACGCCTTCTCCTGCACCGAGTGCGGCCGCTGCCAGGACGCGTGCCCGGCAAGCCTCACCGGCAAGCTGCTCTCACCCAAGCTGGTGATCATGGGCCTGCGTGACCAGCTCTTCGACGGTTCCGATGGCGCCCGCGAGACGTCGCTCGTCCCCGAGGCGGTCCCCGAGGAGTCGGTCTGGGATTGCGTCACCTGCGGCGCTTGTGTGCAGGCGTGCCCGGTGTCGATCGAGCACATCGACCACATCGTCGACCTGCGCCGCCACCTGGTGATGGTCGAGTCGAGTTTCCCGTCCGAGGCCGAGCCGATGCTGCGCGACATCGAGCGCAGCTCCAACCCGTGGGGCCATCCGCAGGCGCAGCGGGCCGAGTGGGCGGAGTCGATCGGCGTGCGGATCCTGGAGCCCGGCGACTCCCCGCCGGAGTACCTCTACTGGGTGGGGTGCGCGTCGTCGTTCGACGATCGCGCCAAGCGCACCGCCGAGGCGACCGCGAAACTGCTGCAGACGGCGGGGGTCGACTTCGCGATCCTCGGGCCGCGCGAGAGCTGCACCGGTGACCCGGCGCGCCGGATGGGCAACGAGTACGTCTTCCAGGCGCTCGCGGAGGAGAACGTCGCGACGCTCAACGAGGCGGGGATCCACAAGATCATCGCCAACTGCCCGCACTGCTTCAACACGCTCGGCAACGAGTACCCCGACTTCGGCGGGAACTACGAGGTCGTGCATCACACGGAGCTGCTGGCGACACTCGTCCGCGACGGACGGCTGACGCCGAGGCGAGCCGACGCGCTCAAGATCACCTACCACGACTCCTGTTACCTCGCGCGCCACAACGACGTGCTCGAGGCGCCGCGCGAGCTGGTCGCGTCGGTGGGCAGCGCCCTGCCGATGGCGCGCTCCGGCAAGCAGACGTTCTGCTGCGGGGCCGGCGGCGCCCACATGTGGATGGAGGAGCGCGCGAATCCGATCAATGTCGAGCGTGTCCGCGAGGCGACGCAGACCGGCGCCGACACGCTCGCGGTCGCCTGCCCATACTGCACGGTGATGCTCGACGACGGCGTCCAGACAAGCGGCGGCGATCTGCGCGTCGCTGACATCGCGACGCTGCTGGCCGAGGCGATCGAGTGAGGGTCATCGCGCACCGGGGAGTCCACGACACCGGCGCCGTCGAGAACACGCTCGAGGCGTTCGAGCTCGCGGCCACGGCGGGCGCCGACATGATCGAGTTGGACGTGCGTCGCACCGGCGCGGGCGAGCTCGCGATCCTGCACGACCACGAGCTCAGCGGGGTCGCCCTCGATTCATGCTCGCTCGACGAGCTCGCACAGCGCACCGGCTTTCGGCCACCGCTGCTGACCGAGGTGCTCGCCTGGGCCGATGGCCGTATCGGCGTCGACGTCGAGCTCAAGGAGGACGGCTACGCCGAGCAGGTCGCGCCGCCGCTGAGCGCGTTCGCCGCCGCCGGCAACGAGCTGATCGTCAGCTCGTTCATCGACCCGCTGCTCGCGCGGCTATCGCAACTCGCCCCTGAGCTGCGCCTCGGCCTGCTGATCGCGTGGACCGCGGACCGCTGCGCGGAGCGCGCCGCGGCGGTCGGAGCCTGCACGGTGCTGCCGGAGATGAAGCTCGTCGCCGAGCGGCTGATCGCAGACGTGACGGGCGCCGGGATCGAGCTGATCGTCTGGGACTTCATGGCCGCCGACCACATCGCACTGCTGTCCGATCCGCGCATCGCCGGTGTCATCACCGACGATGTGCCCGGCGCGCT
>WQWK01000005.1 GCA_009785395.1 Conexibacteraceae bacterium | reverse complement strand
GCGAGCACGCTGATCGGCTTCGACACGACCTCGCGGACGCCGAGCGAACCGGCGCGCGACGAGGCGTCGCTGCAACGTGTGCTCGCCGACCGGCTCGCGAGCGCCGGCGCCGAGATCGACCTGTTCGAGCCCGACGCCGGCGCGCTGGCGGGCAGGCCGCTGGTGCCGCCCGGGCTCGACTTCGCCGGCCGGCCGCAGCTGATCGCGACCCTGCGCGGATCCGCGGGCGCGAGCGAAGCCCGCTCACTCCTGTTCAACGGCCACATCGACGTGGTCTCCGCGGAGCCGCGCGACCAGTGGCGCAGCGACCCGTTCGTCGCCGAGGTCCGCGGCGGCAAGCTCTACGGCCGCGGCGCCTGCGACATGAAGGGCGGGATCGCGGCGATGGTGCTGGCCGCCGAGACGCTCGCCGAACTCGGCATCACGCTCAACGGCGACCTGCTGGTCGCCACCAACACCGACGAGGAGTCCTCCGGCGCCGGCGCCAGCGCGCTCGTCCAGCACGGGATCAAGGCGGACGCGGGGATCGTCACCGAGCCCACCGGGTTCGCCACCTGGGTCGCCTGTCGCGGTTCTGAGTACGGCGTGATCAGCGTGCCCGGGCGTCCGGGCCACGCAGAGATCCGCCAGCCCGACTGGCGCCGTGGGGGCGCCGTCAACGCGATCGAGAAGGCGACGGTCGTGCTGGCCGCGATCGACTCCCTTCGCAGGGAGTGGGCCGGCCGCCGCGAGTACGACCACCCGCACGTCTCACCCCCGAGCCTGCTGGCGACGATGGCCCGCGCCGGCGAGTGGCCGGTCACCTACCCGGCCGCCTGTGAGCTGACGATCGCCACCATGTTCGTCGCCGCGCAGGCCGACGAGCACGGCTGGGGCTCGCGCGTCCGCCGCGAGGTCGAGAAGTGGATCGTGCGCGAGTGCGCCGCCGCTGACGACTGGCTTGCCGAGCATCCGCCCAGCTTCGACTGGTGGCCCAACGCGGTCATGCCGATGGAGATCCCGGAGTCCGACTCGATCGTCACGACGGTCGTGCAGGCCAGCGCTGACATCGGCCGTCCGAGCCGGCTCGGCGGCCTCGACTCCTGGTATGACGGCGCCGCGCTGACACAGCTGGCCGGGATCCCCTCGATCGGATACGGCCCGCCGGGCTTCGACCCAGATGGCGTCAGCGTCGCCCACATGGTCGATGAGTACGTCCCGGTCGACGGCCTCGTCGCCTGTGCCCAGGGACTCGCCGTGACCGCGATGCGGTTCTGCGGGGTGGGCTGACGCCACTGTCCGCCGGGGGCCAGCGGGCCCACCGGCGGAACTGAAAACCTCAGCCCTCGACCCGCTGCGCGAGCTCGACGCCCTTCTTGCCGATGTCGATCAGGTAGCCGCGGAGGATGCCGTGGTTGGCCTCGCTGCCGGGGTTGATCGCCAGCGTGTCTCCGATCCGCCGCTCGCCGCCGGACTCGTGGATGTGCCCGTGGACCGAGAGCACCGGCTGGTACTTCTCGAGGATCCGGCGCACGGCGGTCGAGCCGACGGGCCCGCGCAGCACGTCACCGGCTGAGATCGTCGGACGCAGGTTCTCGTCCAGCAGCGGCGCCTCGTCCAGGCCCGAGTCGTGCGGCGGCACGTGGATCATGAAGATCGCCCGCCGCGGGTCGCGCACCTGCTGTGCGAGCGCGTCGAGCCGCGCGAACAGCTCATCCTCGCTCTCTTCGCGCGGCGTCGCCCACGGCGTGTGGTTGGACCAGCCGCTCGACAACAGCTGCAGGTCCCCCGGGATGTCGAGCACCTTGCCGTCGCCGTTGACGGGTAGGTACCCGGGCGTGTTCAGGGCAGCGTCGATCGTGAACTCGTCGTCGTTGCCGGGAATCAGGTACAGCGGCACCGGCGAGTCGGCCAGGCGCTCGGTGGCCAGCTGCATCCACTCGTTCACGCGCGCGGTCATCAGCTGCTCGAGCAGGTGGTCGCGCGCGGGCTCGTCGGTGGCGAGCCGCTCGGCCTCCTCCGCGGTGGTGACGAACGAGTAGTAGCCGAGGTCGGCGATGTCCCGCTGCAGCGTCGCCAGCTCCTCATCGCCGCGGGCGCGGCGATGGACTCCGAGCACCTCCGCCTCGTAGCCGCCGTCCTTCTGCAGGATCGGGACGATCGCCTTGCCGGTCAGGTCGCCGGCCAGCAGCGCCACGTCGGCCTTGTAGATGTCCGCCTTGATCGCGTTCAGGTACTTCCGCCACGCCTTTTCGGCGGCGTGGAAGTCGCTCGCGATGTAGATCCGGGTCTTCTTTGCCATCAGTGGTGAGGGATCGACGTGTGCTTGCGAGCCGGCCGCTCAGTCGGGCGGAAGCTCGGTGAACAGCATCTTTGTGTCCACGCCGGAGGACTTCGTCCTGAAGCGCATGACGAAGTAGATGATCAGCCCGAGGACATAGAACACCCCGGCGTCGATGATGCCGTTGGTCTCCAGGTACGTGAGCGCACCACCGCCGTTGAGCGCCTTCACGATCGGCTTGACCACCGCGAAGATGTAGATCCACAGCGGGAAGATGATCCACAGCGCGCCGAGCCACGGCAGTTGCTTGCCGAACGGGGCGTTGCGCACCAGGTCCGGACGTCTCCATCTGACGAGCATCGCGTTGACGCCCGGCAGGCACCAGGTGAACAGCGCCATCACGATCGAGAACCACGCGGTGCCGGCCAGGTTCAGCTTGTGGTCGCTTGTCGCCAGGAACGTCGGCAGCGCCTTGAAGCTCTGGAAGAAGAGGAAGACGAGCGTCAGCCCGAGCGTCGCCAGGATCGCGTTGAGCGGCGCCCGCAGGCGCTCGTTGACCTCGCCGAACCACTCCGGAACCTGGCGGTCCATGCTCCACGCGAGCTGCATGCGGCTGATGAAGTTGATGTAGACCGGGCACAGCAGGAACGGGAAGACGACGCCGCCGAGGCTGATCAGCGTCCACAGCGGCCACAGGCTCTTGTTGGCGATCACCGCCATCAGCGGCATCGCGTTCGGCTGTCCGAGCGGCAGCGCCAGCTTGATCGGGAAGCCCCAGTAGCTGGCGCCCCAGGCGACGTTCGCCTTGAAGCCGAAGTGGCTCGAGATCGCGTCGACGTAGACGGAGTTCGCCAGCACGCCGATCAGCAGCGCGCCCAGCAGCGCGATCATCACGCCGCGGCGGACGTTGCCGCGCACCTCACCGGCGATGTAGGCCGAATACTGGAAGCCGACGTACTGGAACAGCAGCACCGACAGCACGAGCGGGAACGCCGAGGTCGAGAAGATCCGGCTGATGAAGCTCGAGTTGGTCGTGTCGAGGTACCCGCCTGCCTTGCCCGCCGCGGCCATCTGGTGAACGGTGACCCCGCCCGTGTAGTGCGGCAGGTTGGCCTGGAAGCTGCCCTTGTGAGTGAACAGCAGGCCGAAGATGAACATCGCGATGAAGCAGACGACGCCGTAACCGGCCAGCGTGGTGACGACCTTGTGGAACGTGCGCGTGGGCAGCACACAGACGATCGCGATTCCGATCAGCACCACGAACGCGGCGGCGAAGCCGGGCAGGCCTGTGATCGACCCGGTCGAGTCGGTGAACCAGCTGTTGGCGCCGGTGAAGAAGCTCCCGCCGGCCCCGATTCCGATGATCCGCGCGGTGATCTGCAGGTTGCGCAGCACCAGCGGCACCTCGAAGGCGATGATCAGCACGGAGGCGATCACCAGCGTCCACGACTCCATCCAGCCCAGCGCCGGGTGCAGGATGCGGCTCGTGAACACGTAGTCACCGCCGGAACGCGGCATCACCGATGTCAGCGAGGAGAAGATCAGCGCCAGCACGATGCAGAACAGGCCCGCGAAGATCGCCGCCCAGCCGTATGCGGAGAACGGTCCGGCCTTCCACATCGGCACGCCCGCCAGCGAATAGAAGATCGGGTACAGGGTCAGGCCGACGCCGACGAAGGCCGCGACGTTGAAGAACAGGGCGTTGGTCACGCTGACGTTGCGGACCAGGCCCGACGACTGCCGCACGAACAGTTTCGGGGTGGTGCTCTGTGCTGCCTCGGAACTGCCTGGGGTGGTGTCAGCCACTGCTACCTCCGTACCTCAGCTCGGCGCTTTACCAGCGGATCCTCCGAGCCCAACATAATGCTCCGGTCGGCGGTCGGCAAGCACATCGTTACGCGGTCCGATGCGCTTGTCGCGTGCGGCGGCCGGCTCGCACGTGGCCAGGAGGGTCTCGGCAACCGCGCCGGGCGCCGACTCGGCCAGCGCCACCCCCTTGGGCGCGACGATGCTGCTGCCACCCTCGAAGTCGCCGCCGCGTTCGCTGCCGCCGCGGTCGCACACGGCCACATAGACGCGGCTGAGGTAGGCGGTCGTCCGCGTCAGCAGTTTCAGCATCGGCCCGCCGGCCTGCCGCGGCTGCTCGCGCGGCCAGTTCGTCGGCAGCGCGATCAGGTCGGCGCCCCCCAGCGCCAGCCCACGCGTCAGCTCCGGGAACTCGATGTCATAACAGATCCCCACGCCGATGCGTCCATGGCGGGTGTCGACTACCGGCGCCGGCCGCGAGCCGGGGGTGAACCACAGGGACTCCTTGTCCCACAGGTGCAGCTTGCGGTAGACGGCCAGCACGCCCGTACCGTCGACCAGGGCGGCGCTGTTGTACACGCGGTCGTCGTTGCCGAGCTCACAGAAGCCGCCGATCACGATCGCCTCACCGCGCTCGGCCTCGAGCGCCCAGCCGGCCAGCAGCTCACCGTCGGCGGGCACCGCCGCCGCCCGGGCCTCCTCGACGGACTCGAACAGATACCCGCTGTTGGCCAGCTCCGGCAGCACGACGATTCCGGCTCCGGCGTCGACCGCCTCCCCGAGCGCCGCGCGCGCTTGCGCGGCGCTCGCTTCAGGGTCACCCACCTCGGGCACGGTCTGGCAGCAGGCGACCGTCACGGTTTCAGCCACAGGTCAAGTCAACCAGATCGGTGCACCCGGCCCGGAGGCGTTGGACACCCGGGAGCCGCCCGCGGCGATAGGGTGCGCGCCATGACCATCACCGCCGACACCCGCTTCTGGCATCCGTTCTCAGACATGTCCGTCGTCCGCACCAGCGAGCTCGTGTTCGAGCGCGGTGAGGACGTCTGGGTCTGGGACGAGGCCGGTAACCGCTATCTGGACGCAACCGCGAGCCTCTGGTACGCCAACGTCGGCCACGGCCGCCCGGAGATCGCGCAGGCGGTCGCCGACCAGTTCAAGCGGATCGAGGCGTATTCCGCCTTCGGTGACTTCGCCACCCGCGCGACGCTCGAGCTTGCGAGCGCGCTCACGGATCTGGCGCCGATGCCCGCGCGCGTGTTCTTCACGACCGGCGGCGGCGAGTCGATCGACACCGCCGCGAAGCTCGCGCGACGCTACTGGCACGCGCTCGGGCAGCCCGAGCGGACACTCCTGATCAGCCGCACCGCCGGCTACCACGGGACCAACGGATTCGGTACCGCACTCGGCGGGATCCCGGCCAACCGCGACGGCTTCGGCCCGCAGGTCGAGACCGTCCAGGTCCCGCACGACTCGCTCGAGGCGCTCGAGGACGCGATCAACCAGGCCGGCGCCGAGCGCGTCGCCGCCGTGTTCGCCGAGCCGGTGATCGGCGCCGGAGGCGTCTATCCGCCGCTGCCCGGCTACCTCGAGGGCCTGGCTGCGCTATGCGAGCGCACCGGCGTGCTGTTCGTCGCCGACTCGGTGATCTGCGGCTTTGGGCGGCTGGGCACCTGGTACGGGGTCGAGCGGTTCGGCCTCAAGCCCGACATGATCACCTTCGCCAAGGGCGTCACCAGCGGGTACCTGCCGCTCGGCGGCGTGGTCGTCTCCGACCGGGTCGCCGAGCCGTTCTGGACCGCGGGGACGGGCGCGCCGGCGCTGCGGCACGGCGCCACCTACGCCGGGCACGCGGCCTGCTGCGCGGCGGGGCTCGCCAACATCGCGCTGCTCGAGCACGACGGCCTGCTGAACCGCGGCCAGGAGCTGGAGGGCGCGCTGCACGACGCACTGGGGCCGCTGGCGGCGCATGCTGCCGTCGCCGAGGTGCGCGGCGGCGTCGGCACGCTGGCTGCCGTCGAGCTCAGCGCGGACGTGCTCGGCGAGATGCCCGACGCGGTGTCCCGGGTCACGCTGGGCGCCCGCGAGCAGGGCGTGCTCGTGCGCGGCCTCGGACGTGGCGTCGCGGTCTCACCGCCGCTCACGGCCACAGAAGAGCACTTCGCCCTGATCCACGACGCCGTCGCCGCCGGGCTCGCACTGCTCGATTGACAGGCGGCACGCCCCGCTCGCCGACGCCCCGAGGGGGCGCCGGCTCGCAGGACGCTGTCACCGCTGTCTCTAGATGTGGGTGCTGAGCACCGGGTAGACCTGGAACTCCCAGAACGAGTAGCCGTACTGCGTGTCCCGCTGGATGCCCTGGAACCGCACGTACTTGACGTTCGACTGGTCGATCAAGATCGTCTGGGTCTCACCGCCGGCGTACAGGTTGCCGTCGGTGGTCGTCGAAGCGACGGTCCAGTTGGTGCCGTCGGAGGACGTCTCGATCGTGTAGTCCTGACCGGCCGCGCCGGCCCCCCAATCGATCTCGATCTTTCCGAGGTTCTGCGGCTGGGCGAGCTCGACCTGCCACCAGGCGGCGTCGTCATATGGCGACGACCACCGGGTCGTCAGATCCCCGTCGTTCGCGAACGGTGCCGCCAGTCGCGCCAGGTTCAGCTCCGAGCCCGACGCCGTGGCCACGCCGCCGTTGGACTGCAGCGCCACGTTGGTGGTGCTCACGATCGGGTGGACGGTGACATCGACGGTCGTGGTGACCGCGCTGCCGCCGGCCGGGGTGTAGGTCAGAGTGACCGGGTAGGTTCCCGAGTCGGTCGGGTTCATCGTGAACGTCGACGAGACCTGGCCGCCTCGCAGCACCGGGATCGTCGTCGCTGACGATGACAGGCCCAGTCCGGGCGCCGCCGTGGCTGTCAGCCGCCCGACCGAGCGCTTGGTCAGGGTGGAGGTGACCTGGGCGGTGAGCGTGCCCGGTCCGCCACCCAGGTCGAGCGCATCCGCCGACCCGGTCACCGATAGCGACTCGTCCGAGCTGTACCGCGGGACGATCTCCGCGATCGACGGCGGTGGCGAGCCCGGCACCCAGGCGAGCCGGATGGCGCTGGCCGTCGCGCCATGGGCCCGCAGCTCGGTGTAGCCGCGCGCGGACAGCTTGCCGATGCTGTCCCAGTTGCTCCCCTCCTGGACCTGTACGTCCGCCTGCCCGGAGCCGACCACCTCGACCCTGTCCAGCGCCCGTGCGGCAGGAAGCGTCAGGGTCAGGGCGTCGCCTGCCACCGGGCTGTTGGCCGCGGTGTAGCTGCTGGTCATGTCACTGTCGGCCGCGTTTGCCAGCGAGCTGCCGGCGGCCGCAGCCGGAGTGCCGCTCACCGTGCCCGGTCCCGGGTAGTGGGCGACGACGTCGAACTTGTAGACCTTCACCCACCACACGTCCGGTGCGGTGGCGACCAGCCGCACGTAGCGCCCGGTGGCGCCGGCGGGGAAGGTCGCCGAGATGTCCGGCTGGTTGGTGTAGTTGGCGACGGTGGTCCAGTTCACGCCGTCGGTGGAGTACTGCAGTGCGGCGTTATCGATGTAGTCGTTGGGGCTGGTCGTGTCCGTCTGGGCGATGGTCACGCTCTGGAGCGAGACGACGCTGCCCAGGTCCACGCCGATGTAGTCACCGGTCGCGGGTGAGGCGCCGCTCCAGAAGTAATTCCCGGAGCCGTCCACCATGTCCTGCGGCGACCCGTTGGCCCATCCGGCCGACGGGAACGAGGTGGTCCCAGTCGGCGTGACGATGTCGGAGGGCGGCGTGCCCAGGAACCTGCCGTTCTCCGCCTGCGCCTGGCTCACGAACGACGACAGGCTCTCCGAGTCGATCGCGTCCGTCGGCGCGTTCTGCATGGTCGTCTCGAGCGCGATCCGGTCGGCGACCGCCGCGGCGACGTGGCCGGAGCGCTCCGCCGTCAGCATGTGCAGCGCATCCAGCGCCGCGGTGCCCCAGGTGCCCGCCGCGGCCAGCTGCGACTGCGCCTGCGTGAGGAAGTCAGGGTCGCTGCTCGTCTCTGCGCCGGTGAGCACCGCCGGAATCGACTTGACGATCCTGAGGTAGGAGCCGAGCCTGGAGGCCGCGCCCGGCAGGCCGCGCTCCCACGCCCACCAGAAGCGATTGATCTTCGCGGTGAGCGCTGGTGCCGTCGGGCTGTTGAGGTCCGAGCTGTAGTTCAGGTCGGCAAACGCGCGCATGGCGGTACGGGCCCTGCGGCCCGGGCCGGCCAGCTGGTCGATGCCGTCGATCCACGCCCTGTGGACGTTGTAGGCCGGCGGGTTCCACGCGAAGTCGGCGGTGCCGGCCAGCGCGACCTTCGACGGCTCGGACTGGATCATCGGGTTGGCGGTGATTCCCGCCAGGTCCGACGCGATGCCGGGATCGCGGCCGCTGTATGGCCCCATCAGGAGCCGGTTGGTGATGTAGTCGTTGACGGGATAGTTGTCCCACAGCAACACCGGGTGTCCGTAGACGGCGGCGGCCTGGGAAGCCTGTGTTGCGGTGATCGTCGCGGGGATCACCTGATCACCGGTCCAGCCGACGACGATCGACGGGTCGAGGTTGGTGCGCAGCGCCGTCTTGTAATCGCTGTCGGCCTCACCCGTGTACTCCGTCGGCACCGTCTGCAGCGGCGCCACGCCGGGGTGGGTATCGATGAAGTCCTTCTGCACCTCGTTGAGCAGGTATGCCTGGGCGAGGCCGTTCGCGGCGTTGCCGCTGCCGAACTGGGTGGTGTCGGCGTCACAGTTGAACGAGCCCTCCGTGATGTCGTCGAACGGGATCGAGAAGCTGCGCACCCCGATCGCGTACATCGAGTCGAGCTTGGCCACCAGCGTCTGCTCGTCGGAGGCGGAGCTGTAACAGATCGACAGGCCGGGTGAGATCGCGTAGGTGAAGCGGACGTGGTCCGCCGTGGCTGCCTGCACCAGGCCTTGGATCTCACTGAGCTGGGCGGCCGGGTAGGGATCCTGCCACTGCGCTCGCAGGTAGGGGTCGTCCTTCGGCGAGTACACGTAGATGTTCATCTTGTTGCGCGCCATGAAGTCGAACATCGCGTCGCGGTCGGCGTCGCTGTACTCGGGCCCGTAGAAGCCCTCGACGATGCCTCGCAGCGCCATACCGGGCCAGTCACGCACCTCAACCCCCGCCACGCTCATCCCCGATCCGTGCCGGCGGATGAGCTGGCGCAGGGTCTGCGCCGCATAGAAGGTGCCGTCGGCGTCGTGACCGTCGAGGATCACCGACGGGTGCCCGGCCACGTTCCCGGTGGCCAGCACGTAGCCCTCCGCGGGGAGGGTGTCGGCGCCGGTGACGCCCAGGCTCTGCAGGGCGCCCGCGGTGGCGGCGTTCTCGTCAGGGCCACCGACGTAGATGACCGTCTCGTGAGGCGCCGCGCTGCCGGCGGCGCTGATCTGATCGACATGCTGAACGCCGTCGGCGGTCAGCATCGAGGTGACCGCCGAGACGGTCGATGGGTCGCTGCTCGCTCCGGTCAGCACCGCGACCGAGCTGCCGAGCGGGATCTGTGGACCGCTGGCCTTGATCGACTGGGGAACCGGGTACACGGCCGGCAGGTGGCCGGCTCCATCTGCCATCGCCGAGGCTGGAACAGCCGCGACGACCAACGCCGCGCACGCTCCAGCGAGGGACAGGGACAACCGTCTGGTTCGCTTCATCAGTCTCCGATCCGGTCGATTTCTCAAGGCCTGCGCCGCCGAGATGACTCAGGCGGCGTCCAACTGACATGAAGCGCGCGCCGGAGCGCACGGTGTGGCCTGCACCCGGTCTCGATCGAGCGGATCCGCACGAGGTGGAGTTATATTGGTCTAGACGATTTTGTGCAAGTTAATGGTCTAGACGAACGATAATGGTCTAGACGACCTAACCCGGCTGGTCCCGCCGCCCGCGCGCGGTCGCGTCGGCGAGCCACTCGTCCTCACCGTCGCCGCGCTCGCGCAGCCCTTCGATCACACCGTCGATGTCGGCGCTCGATCGGTTCTGGCCGAGCTTGGCCTTGGCCTCGACACGGGTGATCCGCAGCTCCACGCCGACGATCGCCCGCAGCTGCCCGTCGACGTACTCGCGCGGCGCGTCGTCGACCCCCCAGGGCTGTGCGCGCTCGGACTCGTGGCGAACGGTCAGCCGCCGCACCAGGTCCTCGAGCCAGACGCTGTCGTCGTGGATCACGAGCTGCCCGTACACGTGCGCGGTGGTGTAGTTCCACGTGGGGACGACCTTGCCGTGCTCGCGCTTTGCCGCATACCAGCTGGGGGTGATGTAGGCCTCCGGGCCGTGGGCGATCACCATCGACTCGCCCACGGGCTGCAACCGCCAGTGGTCGTTCTTGCGCGCGACGTGACCGAGCAGCGATCCGAGCTCGCCCAGCGACGCGTCGTAGATCAGCGGCAGGAATGTGGCATACAGCCCGTCGCTCGCAGGCGTCACGAGATCCGCGACGCGGATCCCGTCGAGCAGCGCGCGCGTCTGCGCGTCATCCGCTCTGAAGTGTTTGGGCAGATACACGCCTGAAACGTTAGAACGCGCCGGGTGCGCTCCGGTCAGAACGCCCCGGCGGCGGTGCGTCCCCCGTCCCGCACCAGCCGCTCCAGCTCGCTGCGGCCGTTGCCGATCAGCGGCAGCCCGTGCGCGAGCAGCAGGTGCTCGAACTCATACTCGTCGAGCAGGCGCGTGAACGCCGCCAGCAGTCCGCGCTTGGTCTCGCCGGGGTCGTCCATCAGGAAATCCGGCACGAACCCGATCTCGGACTCGGGGTCCACCGTCGAGCGCACTACCGTGTCGGCGAGCCACAGCGCCGACGCCGATCCGAGGTGAAATCCACCGTCGTCGGGTGAGAGTGAGCCGACGGTGAACGGGACCAGGCCGCCGGGGAGCGCATCGCCGGGCGAGTAGCTGGTGACCGGACCCCGATCGGAGAACTCGTGCAGCCCCAAGGCGGGCACGAACACCTCGGCGCCGAAGCGCTCGCGCACCTCGCCGGAGGAGCGGAAGTGATGGCGGTTGGCGAGCGCCACCGCAACGGGTGGCGTCGGTCTCGCCGCGAACCAGTCGATCCCCACGTCATCCGGCAGGAGCGGATCGATCAGCACGCCCGGCGCGTCGAGCCAGAGCGACGCCACGAGCGTCCCGCCGATGCCCGGGTTCGGTGCGGTCCAGTGCCAGATGCCGGGAAGGATCTCGTCCACGGCCGCGCTCAGCCGGTGGGCAGCAGCGATATCGCGTTGGTGGCCTCGCCGGCCGGTGGCGGCGTGGGCGCAGGCTGGGGGCCGTATTCGAGCATGTTCTCGGTCATGTCGACCCCCGCCGACGCGCCATTTACCGTGAGGTTGTAGGCGAGGTGGATTCGCCGGACCTGGTTGGAACCGTCGATCCACACGTCGATCGGCATCTCTGTGGTGCTGGCGCCGCCCCGCTGCAGCAGCGCGACGAGCTGCTCGGCCGCCCTCCTGCCAGAGGCCGGTACCGCGTCCGGCAGCTTGGCGAGGTCAACCAGCGCGTGATAGTGCGTCGTGCTGACGCCGTTCACCGTCTCCTGGCCCAGATCCTGGATCGACCCGCCGGCGGTAACGCGCAGATAGTCGAGGTACTGGCCGGGATCGTTGATCGACTCGCCGCTGTTCAGCAGCGACCCGAGTTCCGGAATGCCGGCCGCCCTGCCGAGCTGCGAGTACCTGACGTAGACCCACGGTTTGCCACCCGGTAGCTTGCTGGCGAGCTCCGGCGGCATCCGCACGTATACCGTCGCGTGGTCAAGGACCATCTGCAACTGAAGCGATTGCGGTCCGCTGCTGGTCGGGATCGTCATGTTCATCGTGAACGCGCCCTGGTGCTGGCCGGGTGAGAACGAGCCGGTGCCGGTTGCAGCGACGGTCAGGGGGGTCGAGCCCGATGCCGGCGCCTTGACCGTCTCGTGGAGCGCGATCGCCACCTTGTAGCCGCTGGCGTTCGCGGACACGTAGGCGGCGCGCTTGAGCTTCGCGGCCGGACCACCGCCGGAATGGGACGACGTCCCTCCGGAATTGGACGACGACCCACCGCAGCCCGCGATCGCCGCGGCCGCCCCGAGCCCCGCGATCACAGTCACCACGGTCATGAATCGCTTGTCACCCATCATGTTGTCTCCCTACGCTCGGCTGCCGCCCCACACTCGGGCCCCACGCTCAGGAGCGTACACCGGCGAGTCAGTACGGCGGCAGCTCCGCCCACCATTCGCCGAGCGCCTTGAACGCCGACCAGAACGCCCGCTTGGCCGACTCCTCGTCCAGCGACTCGTCGATGTTGGGCACAAACAGCGCCTCACACGAAGGCGTGAATCGCTGGACCACGCCAGACTCCTCCACCAGGTCGCGTCGCAGCGGCAGGTCCAGGTCGTTGATGACTCCGAGCGCCTCGCGCCCCATCACGACGACCAGCTTCGGCGCCACGATCGTGAGCTCGTCGGCGATCCGTGCCACGCACCCCGGATCCGCCATCACCGGGTCGAGCACCGGGCACTTCACGCAGAGCGTCCCGTACACCGCCAGAGGGTCGATATTCAAACGCTTCAGGGACTTCATCAGCGCGTTGCCGGAGCGCCCGTAGAAGGCGACGCCCTCCTCGATCTCGGCCGGCCGCGCCGCGTACTTGACCATGAAGATGTCGGCCTGCGGGTGACCCGACCCCAGAACAGGCATCAGCTGACCGCGCGGGCAGTGCTCGCAGGCCTGCAGCTCGCGCGCGAGGTTGTTGAGCTCGCGAATCGCCCGCTCCAGGTATTTCTCGCGGATCTCGTCGTCTGTTGCGGGCACCGTGACCGAATTGGACGCCCCGGCCGCATGTCCTTGCGAGTGCATCAGGACTTGCGGCCGTGCATCAGGACTTGCGGTCCGCGGCGGGGCCGCCGGCGAGCATCGAGGGCCATCACGACTTTCGGGCCGCGCGTCGCACGCGCCGCTCGCGCCGGGCCTCGCGCGCGCCCGGCGGCGTCGCCTTGGTCTGCAGGAACTTCAGCGCCTGCACATAGAACAGGCTCGCCGGGTTGCGGATGATGTCTGCGGTCCGCAGCGACTCGAGGAACTGCTCGGGCCCGTCGAAGTCGTGCATCCGGATCCGCACCGAGCCGAGCCCCTGCGGCACGTGCGCGTCCGACCCGGCGCCGGCGATGATCCGGTACTTGGCGGCGAACCGGACCGCCTCCTCGTTGAACTCGGCGATCGCCACGCGCGGGTTGAAGACCTCGATCAGGTCGATGTCGTCGAGCACGTCGAGCAGGTGCTTGTAGTCCGGCACCGAGTGCATGCGGTCGAAGGGGTGCGGCACGTACACGAGCCCGCCCTGGCGCTTGATCTCCGCGATCGTCTCCTGCAGCGTCATCCCGCGCGGGATCTTCTCCTTGATGAACAGGCCGATCACCTCGCCCTGGGACGCGGTCTTCACCTCCTCGCCGATGATCACCTTGATGCCGCGCGCCTTCTCCGCCGCCTCCAGCGCCCCCGAGATCTCGTTGTGCTCGGTCACCGCGATCGCGCCGAGCCCCTTCGCACGCGCCTCCGCGAGCAGCACCTCGACGGGGGTCGCGCAGTCATACGAGTGGTCGGTGTGCATGTGCAGGTCGACGTCGATCAGCGGCCTGTCGGCGACGGCTCGCGCCGCGGCTGCGTTGACCGGGCGGCGGTCATGCCGGCGGGCCACGAGCGAGCCGTAGATCGCCTCGAGCTCGTCGGCAACGCGGGCGAACGTGAGCGTGGCCCGCAGCGGCTCGGCCTCGGCGCGGAGCGCGTCCAGCAACTCCGGCTCCGCGCTCAGCCGCGCGATGTTGGCCGCGAGCGTCTGCGCGTCACCGGCCATGTACTGCAGGCCGCGTGCGCCGTCGGAGAGCAGCTCCGCGTACACGGGGATGCTGCTCGCGACCGGGACGATGCCGCTGGCGAGCGCGCGCACGAGCATCCCCGGCGCCGGCATCGCCCCGTCCGAGCCGAGCACGAGCGCGTCGGCGCCGGCCAGCGCCTGCTCGACCGGCATCGTCTCGGCGCCCACGAAGCGCACCCGGTCGGCCAGCCGCTGCCCGAGCGCGGCCGGCGCAGCGAGCGGCCGCGAGGACCAGATCGTCGCCTGCCACGCCGCGTCCGCGGGCAGCAGCCGCAGCGCCCGCAGGAAGGTCCGCAGCGCCGCGCGCTCCTCCTCGGCCACGCAGAGAAGATGCAGCTGATCCCCGGGGTCGCGATTGGCTGTTCGCGACCCCGGCTGCAGCGCTCCCGGCTGCAGTGTCACCGGCTCCGCGGCCGGCAGCACCACCCGGTAGTCCGCCGGGAAGTAGCGCTCCATCAGCACCCGCGTGGCGTCATAGGAGGCGACGCGCGCGTCGAGCCTGCTGAACAGCAGCTGCGAGAGCTGCCGCCCGAGCTGCGTGGAGAGCACGCGCTCAGTGGGGTTGTGGAAGGTGCCGACGCTCAGCGCCCGCGCGGTCCGCAGCGCCGCGCTCGCCGCGCTCGGCGCGAACGGCTCGTGCACGTGCACGATGTCCAGCGGCAGCGCCTCGAGCGCCTCCTCGATCGTCCGCGCGACGTCGACCGGCAACGAGGCCGCCCGCCGCCGCGTCGGTGAGAACGGCAGCACCTCGCCGACGCCCAGCACCAGCGGCCCGGAGTCAGCCCGCGCCATCAGCGCCTCGATCTCCGCCCGCCCGCCGCGCAGCGCCACGCGGCTCTCCCGCACAAGCTCGGCCGAGCGCGAGGGCGCGATGATCAGCACCCGGTGCCCGCGCCCGTGCAACTCGTCCGCGAGCCGGGTGACGTACTCGTTCACCTCGGTCTTCGTCTCCCAGGCGAACGGGCTCACCTGCGCGATCGCGAGCCGCTCCTCAAGCACGCCGCGCAGTCTACGCGGCAACGGTCAGACGCCGTGGTATCAAGAGTGATACCATCAGTGCATGGCGATGACACTCCGCTTGACCGACGATGAGGCCGAGGCTCTGCGCGTTCGCGCCGAGCGCGAGGGCCGGTCGATGCAAGACGTAGCGCGGGCCGCGGTCCGTGAGTATGTGGATCGCACGAGCAGGCGCGAGCTGGTCGACCAGGTCCTGGACACCGAGTTGCCGCGCTTCGCCGAGGCGCTTCGGCGGCTCGGCGAGTGATCTACCTTGACCTCGAGCTGTTGCTTCACGTCGCGGAGCGGACGCTCGGGTCCGAGCCGATCGTGCGCGACGCGGGCCTGCTCGAGTCGGCGCTCGCGCGACCGCAGGCGTCCGTGTTTGGCGCTGACGCCTATCCGACTCTCCACGAGAAGGCGGCGGCGCTACTGCATTCACTGGCGCGCAACCACGCCCTGATCGACGGCAACAAGCGCGTGGCGTTCGCCGCGACTTTCACCTTCCTCGGCATCAACGGAGTGCGGTTGACCTTCTCCAACGATCACGCGTACGACTTCGTGATCGCCGTCGCCACCGGGGAGCTCGACGAGGTGACTCAGATCGCGGCCGAGCTGCGCGCCAACTCGGAGCCGGTCAGCGCAGCGTGAACGTGTAGCTCAGGTATTCCGGGCGCTGCTTGCCGCGCGGTGTGAACGCGGCCCCGGCGGAGATCTTGATGCGCTTGGCACCGGCCAGCAGCCGCCTGCCCGCGCCGGTGAGCCGCAGGTCGAGCGTGCTGCGCCCGGCGCCACGGACCTTCGCCTCGCCCGCTCCAACGGTTACCTTCTTGCCGTGCGCCCGCGCGTACCAGACGGTCGCGGCCGTCCCGGCCTCGGCCGCCTCGAATGTGAATACGAACCGGTGCGCCGCGCGGATGCGCGCGAGTGTGCCGCTCTTGCCGTACGGCTCGAGGATCGCCGCCAGTGACAGCTGCACCTGAGCGGCGCTGACCGGGGGCGGCCGCAGTTCGGTTGGCTTGCCCCAGCTGCCGCCCGATTCGCTGAGCGCATAGCCGAGCACGTTGGCGTGGGCGTCGTTGTACTGGCCGATCACGGTGCAGGTTCCCGCGCCGGTGCACTCGGACTGATCGGCCGCTGCGAATTCGACCCTGGCCCCGTTGCGCGGCAGCGGCGACTCGAGCCCCGTCTGCCAGGTGCCGCCGACCTCCGAGAGCAACAGCGCCTGTGTGTTGTCGCCGGCGTCGGTGTAGACGCCGGTGGCGAGGCAGTTTCCGGCACTCGCGCAGGAGATCCAGTCGAGCCCGGCCGACTGCTTCCGGAGGCCCTTGACGGCGTTGGCGGGCAGCGTCACCTCGACCCCCGGCTGCCAGGTTCCGTTCGTCTGGGACACGAGCAGGCCCTGCCCGTTCCCGTCGTTGTCGAAGTACCAGCCGACGGCGGTGCAGCCGCCGAGCTGCGGGCACGCGACAGACGCAAGCACGTTCGTCTGGACGCCGACCGTGCTGGCGGGCGCCGCGTTGGCCGGGAGCTGGGCACCCGTGGCGCTCGACCAGGTGCCGCCGGTCTCGCTCAGCAGCAGACCGAGCGAGTTGCGCAGCGGATTCGCGTAGGTGCCCACTGCGGCGCAGTCATCGGCGTCGACACAGGCGACGGACAGCGGCGCGAGGTTGGGGTCGGCGCTCGCGGTGCTCGGGGCTGCCGGAGACGCGGCCGCTGTCCACTTGGCGCCGCTGCCCCGGAGCAGCAGACCCTGCTGATGGCCGGCGGCGTCGACGTACTTGCCCGTCGCGGTGCAGACCGCACCCGCGGCCGTGCAGGTGACGTCGAGCAGCGAGGCGTCCTGCCCAGCGACGGGCGCGCCGGCCGGCAGCGGTGCCTCAATCCCGCGCTGCCAGCGGCCATTGCGCTCGGTCAGGATCAGGGCTTCAAAGACCTCGGCGTTGCTCTGGTAGTTGCCGACGGCCACACAGTTGCCGGGTGAGCTGCAGGAGACGGACACGAGGCCGACGTTGTCGGCGATGCCGCCACCCTTGGGCTTGACCGGGTGGATCGCGTTGGCGGGCAGCCGTGCTTCAACACCCTGCCGCCAGTGCCCGTGGGTCTCTGTGAAGAGCACGGCATGGTCGATGTTGTGCCTTCCCTCATAGCGCCCGACCGCCGTGCAGCTGCCGGCCGCGCGGCAGCTGATGTCGGCCATCCCGCCGCCGCTGGTGAGCTTGAACGGCGCGAACGCCGCGTTGGCCGGAGGCTGCGCCTCGACGGCCCGCTTCCAGCGACCGTGCGCCTCGGTGAGGAACAGGCCCTGGGCCAGACGCAGCGAGTCATCGTAGGTGCCGACCGCGCCGCAGGCGCCGGTCGACGAGCACGAAAGGGCTGTCAGCTGGACCAGGGGGTTGGGCGGACCGGCCGGGGTCGCCTGGTTGGCCGCGGCAGCTGCCGCCATCGGCTCGGCCGCAGCAGTCACGGACGTCGGGTTGTGGTGTTGCGGAGCAGCTGCGGCCGACGGTGCGAGCGCAGCCAACCCCACCCCCACTGACAGCAGGCAGACGGCCATGCTGCGAATCATGTGTCCAGCATAGAACGGGCGCCGCGTGATCGCGGCGCCCGCCGTCCGGTCCGTGTCGCTACGCGACCGAGAGCTTGGCCGCGTCGGCCTTCGCGGCGGCCTGCACGCGCGAGTACTTGGCGATGAAATCCTCGGTGGCCTCGCGGGCGTCGTCGTCGGGGCGCTGGCTCTTGGGCGACTTCATCAGGTACGAGCTGGGGCCGTCCAACTGGCCGGCGAGCCCGTTGTTCATCGCGAGCTTGCAGCAGCGCACCGCGTCGGTGACGATGCCGGCCGAGTTCGGCGAGTCCCAGACCTCGAGCTTCGTCTCCATCTGCAGCGGCACGTCGCCGAAGGCCTGTCCCTCGAGGCGGATGTGGGCCCATTTGCGGTCGGTCAGCCACGGCACGTAGTCCGAGGGGCCGATGTAGACGTCGTCCGCGGGCAGCGTGTGGCCCATGATCGAGGTCACCGCCTGGGTCTTGGAGATCTTCTTGGACTCCAGGCGCTCGCGCTCGAGCATGTTGTAGAAGTCCATGTTGCCGCCGACGTTGAGCTGGCTGGTGCGCAGCAGCTTGACGCCGCGGTCGTGGAACAGCCGGGCGAGCGTGCGGTGGACGATGGTGGCGCCGACCTGCGACTTGATGTCGTCGCCGATGATCGGCAGCCCCGCCTTGGTGAAGCGGTCGTTCCAGTAGTCCTCGCTGGCGATGAAGACCGGGATGCAGTTCACGAAACCACAGCCGGCCTCGAGGATCTGCTCGACGTACCACTTGGTCGCCTGCTCGGAGCCGACCGGCAGGTAGGAGACGACGACGTCGGTCTTGGTGTCCTTGAGGATCTGGACGATGTCGGCGGTCGGGCCGGGTGCCTTGGTGATCTTCTCCTTGAGGTACTTGCCGAGGCCGTCATGCGTCATCCCGCGGTGGACCGGGACGCCCAGGTTCGGGACCTCGTCGGCGAACTTCAGCGTGTTGTTCTGGCCGGAGAAGATCGCCTCGCTGAGGTCCTTGCCGACCTTCTCGATGTCGATGTCGAAGGCGGCGGAGAACTCGATGTCGCGTACGTGGTAGCCGCCGAGGTCGACGTGCATGAGCCCCGGAACCTGCTGGCTGGGATCGGCGTTCTTGTAGTACTGGACGCCCTGCACGAAGGAACTGGCGCAGTTGCCGACGCCGACGATGGCGACACGGACCTTGTCGTGCTGATAGCGGGCTGCGCCGCTGCCGGCGCCGTTCGTGGGGGTGGCTTCAGTGCTCACAAATCTGTCCCTTCGGAAGTTCTGATCGGCCGCGTATCGGTCGATCCACCAGTAAATATGCCGAAGGACGTCCATGGTTACACCGATCGGTACCGAAATTCAGCCACCGGCCCCGCCCTCACCCCTCAAGTAAACTTATTGGTGTACTTAGACATGTCCGGGAGGCCGCCACCAAGGGGTGCGCAGGTGAGGGGAAGGAAACCCACCACTACGGTGGGTTTCCCTCCCGTCAGCCCCGCCCAAGCCCCTCAGTCGATCGCGTCGCGCAGGATCGCGGCCGCGACCGCGTGCGCGTCCGACACCGCCTCCGCCGCATCGTCGACCATCACCCGCGCTGCGGCGCCCGTGTACAGCAGCGCGAGGCGCCGGCCGACCTGCTCGGGATCGGCGGCGCCGGCCGCCCGCGCGAGTCCGGAGAGCCGCGCGAGGAAGCGGCGGTCGTGGTCGACGCTGGCGCGATGGACAGGATGCTCGGGATCGGGGAACTCGGTGGCAGCCGCTGAAAAGGGGTCCGGCGCACGCGGCGCCGGACCCT
>WQWK01000004.1 GCA_009785395.1 Conexibacteraceae bacterium | reverse complement strand
CGCTGCCGGCCGTGCTCGACGCGGCCTTGCTCGCGGCGGGCTTCTTGGCGGCGGCCGGCTTCTTGGCGGCGGCCGGCTTCTTGGCGGTGGCGGACGACTTCGCGGCAGTCGCCCTGCTGGCGGCCGGCTTCTTGGCAGCGGCGGACTTCGCCGCGGCAGGCTTCTTGGCGGCGGCCGGCTTGGCGGCGGCCGGCTTGGCGGCGGCAGCGGGCTTCGCAGCGGCAGCGGGCTTCGCGGCCGTCGACTTGTTGGTGCTGGTTCCGGCGGAACGGGCCTGCGGCATCTCCACTCCTTATCTGACGTACGACAGCAATTGCCTGGGTTACGCGCGTGTAGACCGGACCCTACACGTCCGCGCGTGTGAGCAGCAGATCAAGTGCGCCCTTGTACCTTGCAGGCGATGTTCGATATCCACACGCGCGCACCTGACAGCCGCGCCCGGACCGGCACGCTGCGCCTCGCTCACGGAGAGGTGCAGACCCCGGCGTTCGTGCCGCTGGCGACGCGCGGGGCGGTGAAGACGCTCGAGCCACGTGACGTCGAGGCGCTCGGCTACGAGATGGTGCTGGGTAACACGTTCCACCTGTATCTCTCCCCCGGTCCGGAGCTGATCGACAGCTACGGCGGGCTCGGCGCCTTCATGCGCTGGCGCAAGCCGATCATCACCGACTCGGGCGGCTTCCAGGTGTTCTCGATGGGACACGGCAGCGTCGCCGACGAGATCAAGGGCCGCGGGCGCGGCGGGCCGGCCGGCGCCTCGAACGGCGCCATCCTCTCGATCCTCGAGGAGGGGGTGCGCTTCCGCTCCTACCTCGACGGCAGCGAGCGCTTCATGACGCCCGAGACCTCGATGGCGGTGCAGGCGGCGTTGCACTCGGACATCGCGCTCGTGTTCGACGAGTGCACGCCGTTTCACGTCACCCGCGATTACACGGCTCGCTCCACCGAGCGCACCCACCGCTGGCTCGAGCGTTGCCTCGACTGGCACGCCGCGCACGGTCCCCGCGACCAGCTCGTCTACGGAATCGTGCAGGGCGGCGTCGAGCAGGATCTGCGTGTCGCCTCCGCGGAGACGGTGGCGGCGAGCCGCAGCGGCGGCATCGCGATCGGCGGCTCGCTCGGCGAGGACAAGCCGCAGATGCACGAGGTCGTCGACTGGACGACGGCGACGCTGGAACGCAAGGCTCCGGAGCGCCCGCGCCATCTGCTCGGCATCGGCGACATCGACGACCTGCTGATCGGCGTTGGCCTCGGGATCGACACCTTTGACTGCGCGATGCCGACACGGCTGGCCCGCCACGGCGTCGCGATCGTGCCCGAGCCCGACGCCCGCTGGCGCGTGGACCTGGCCAAGGCGAGGTTCAGGAACTCGCAAGAGCCGATCATGGATGGCTGCCCCTGCCCGGCCTGCAGCGCCGGCTTCACGCGCGGCTACATCCACTACGCGGCCAAGGCCGGCGAGACCACAGGGCCCCGCCTGCTAACGCTCCACAACCTCAGCTACATCCAGCGCCTGATGGCCGACCTGCGCGACGCGATCGGCTCCGGCAGCTTCGACGACACCGTCGCCGCGTTCATGGCCGGCGCCGCGCCCTGACCTACTTGGTGTACTTGCTGATGATCGTCGAGACCTGCTGGACGGCGGAGCGCCAGTCATGGGCGATCACCCGCTCGTAGTGGACCGCGGACTGCGTTCCCCGCTGCACGACGATCACCACCACGACCGCGACCACCGCGAGCATCAGCAGCAGCGCCAGCAGTGCGAGACGGCGGGCGGTGTGACGGCTCTTGCGCCGCTGGTCACGCCCGCGTGCCGGAGCGCTCTCGCGCTGGCGCTCACGCGGCCGCACCGGCTCCTGCACGGGCGGCCGGTTCGCCGGCACGGTGCGCGGGGTGCGCGCAGGCTCGCGAACCTGCCGCGCCGTGACCACCGTCTCCGCGGTCGAGCGGTCACGGCGGGGCAGAACTCGGGTCTCCGACTCACTCAGGTTCCGCGTGGGCCCGCCGTCGGCCCAGGGCGAGATTCCGCGGGCGCCGTCGACGATCATCTCGGAGAGTTGGATCGCCGTGTTGGGGCGCTCGCTCGCAACGACCGAGATCGTCAGCGCCACGGCCTCCGCGAGCGCCGCCGGGACGTGCGGGTTCAGGCGCTGGAGCGGAATCGGCGCCTCGCGCTGCTGTTTCAACGCCAGTTCTGACAACGAGTTCGCCTCATACGGCAGCCGGCCGGAGAGCAGCTGGTAGGCGACCACGCCGAGCGAGTAGAGGTCGGCCTGCGGGCCCGCCTCGTCGCCACGGGCCTGCTCCGGCGAGAGGTAGGCGGCGGTGCCGAGCACCGACCCGACCTGCGTGATGCTCACCTGCCCGGTCGCGCGTGCGATCCCGAAGTCGGCCAGCTTCACGACCCCGCTCTCCGAGACGAGCAGGTTGCCGGGCTTCACATCGCGATGCACGACGCCATTGCGGTGCGCGTAATCGAGCCCGCGACATGCCTGGGTGATGATGTCGACAGCCTGGTCGACGTCGAGATGGCCGCGGTCGCGCAGGATCTCGGCGCACGACTGGCCGGCCACGTACTCCATCACTATGAAGTGCTGATGGGCCGACTCGTCGAAGCCGGAGTCGAAGACCTGCACGATGTTCGGGTGCACGAGCCGCGCTGCGGCGAGCGCCTCGCGCCGGAAGCGCGAGACGAAGGTCGGGTCATCCGCCAGGTGCTCGGCCAGCAGCTTGACGGCGACGTGGCGCTCGAGCCGGTCGTCGGTGGCGAGCACCACCGTCGACATCCCGCCGACGCCGATGCGGCCCTCGACGCGGTAGCGCCCGGCGATCACGGATGCGGTCGCCATCAGTCGCCGCCGTTGCCCTGGTTGCCCTGGCCGCCGTTGCCCGGGATGCCGCCGTTGCCGTTGCCGTTGTCGGACTTCCCGCTGCCGTTGTTGAAGGAGGAGGCGCCGGCGCCGCCGATCCCCTGGCCGCCGCTGGGCGGTCCGGGTGCCGGGGGCGGCGTCGCCGGCGTGGTCGAGGTGTTTTGCGTGGTCGGCGTGGTCGAGGTGGTTGGCGTCGTCTGCGTGGTGGGCGTGGTCGCAGGTCCGGTATTCGTCGTGCCGCCGCCGATCCCCTGGCCGCCGGTGGTGCTGGTGCCACCAGGGTTCGTGTCGGCCGGCGCCGTCGTCGTGACCGGCGGCGGGGCCGTATACGTGTTGGTCGGCGTCGTCTGCGTGCGCGTCGGCGCGGTCTGCGTCTGCGCCTGCGTCTGCGTGGTATCCGTCTGCGCGAGCGTCTGGCAGTGGTCGTTGGCGAGCTGCTGGACCGTGCTGACACCCTGGTCGAGCATCGAGACCAGCGTCGCGTCGACGCCGCTCAGGTTCCCCAGCGAGGTTTGGAAGCGCTCCATCTCGGCCCGCGCGGCAGCGCAGCGGCCGTCATCCAACGCCACTGAAATGCTGTTGAGCCTGCCCTGAAGACGGCTTGCCTCCGACCCCGTCAGCAGCCGCCCGCCGCTGCTCCCGCATCCCGCGATCACAGACATGGCGACGCCGACACCGGCAGCAACGAATGCCCTGTGTACGAACCCCATCGGCCTCCGACTTTAGCCACTGATGCGGCCAAAGTTTCACGTTCGCCCCGCGCTGCGGCTGTTTTTGCAGGCTACTGGCCGAAACGCAGACGCTCGGCCAGCGTCTCGGGCAGGCGTGCGCCACGGATCGCCATGGCGGCGCCGTCGATGTCGTATTCGACACGTCGGTAGGCCGCTGTCCAGGCTTCCGTGTCCAGTTCCATCCAGGCGGCGCGCGCGTCGCCATCGCGAGGCTGTCCGACACTCCCGGGGTTCACCAGCCAATGACCGGTGCTCAGATCGAGGGTCTCGTCCGCGTGCCGCGTCTCGCCCGTGGTGTCGGCGCCCTCGAACCGGTGGAAGGCCAGCGCCACGTGCGTGTGGCCGACGATGGCAATGCGACGGGACTGCACCTCGAAGCCGAGCTCCGCCTGCAGCGGCGAGAGCACATACTCCCACACCGGGTCACGCGGACTCGCGTGGTAGAGCGCCACGGCCTGGGTCTCATCCGCAGGCTCGAGCGTCTCCAGGAAGGCTCGGGTCTCAGCCGAGATCGTCGCCCGCGTCCACTCCGCGGCCTGGTGGGCGGCGTCGGAGAAATCGTCGATCGAGAGCGCCCCGATCACAGCCAGGTCGTGGTTGCCGGCCAGGCAGATCTCGGCGTGCTCGCGCACCAGCTCGACGCACACGTCCGGGTCGGCGCCATACCCGACGAGGTCACCCAGGCACCAGATCGCGTCGCACTCCGCCGCCGCGATCTGGTCGAGTACCGCCTCGAGCGCCTGCCGATTCCCGTGGATGTCAGAGACGATCGCTATCCGCACGGCACCGGTGGACGCGCGGACGCGCGGCTGAGCCGCCGTTACTCCGCGTCCTCGAGCGGATCGTCGCCGGCCGGTCGGTTACCGCCGAACTCCGGGAGGCTCTTGATGTTCTCGCGCGCCTGCCACTTGCTGTAGTTGTCCTGCATGGCGTCGATCAGCTCGCGCATGAAACGCGGCGAGAGGTTCACTCGCGCGACCACGACGCCGGGGACCTCCTCGTCCTCGATCTCGTGGTCCACCCTCGCGAATGTGATCGTGAACTCGTAATCGGAGTGGCTCACGTTCGCGAAGTTCGAGTAGTGGCCGGCCATCATCTCCGGCGAGAAGTGGATGTTGATGTGCCGCTCGGGCTGGGTTGGTTCGGACATATCTGCTTAGTATCTCAGGATCGTGCGGATCATCGTCGTCGCCGTAGGCCGGCTGCGCTCTCCATTTGTCGACGACATCGCGCACTACGCGAAATTGCTGAGCCGTTACGCCCGCCTCGAGCTGATCGAGGTTCGCGAGGATGCCCACGTCGCCGGCCGGATCCCCGCGCGCGCTTTCGTGTCTTTGCTGGACGTCGCGGGACAGGCACCCGACTCTGTCGCCTTCAGCGAGTTCCTCGAGCAGCGCCGCGCCAGCGGCCGCGATCTCTGCTTCGTGATCGGCGGGCCGTTCGGCGGCCTGCGGCTCGAGCGAGTCGACCACAGGCTCTCGCTCGGAGCGATCACGCTCCCCCATCAGCTCGCCCGTGTCGTGCTGCTCGAGCAGCTCTACCGCGGCCACAAGATTCTCGCTGGCGAGCCGTATCACCATTAGAGAGGATTAGCGGCACATGCCGGACCGCTACCAACCGCCCATCTCGCCCACGCCGCCCTCGGCAGGCGACCGTCCGGCCGTCACCTACGACACGGCCGCACGGATCGTGGCAGCGCGCCGCCGCCAGCAGGACCGAGAGCTGCGCGCCTTCATCACGCGGCTGACGGTTCTCCTGGTCGCCGTCACGCTCGTGATGGTCGTCGGCGCGGTCGCCTACTCGATCGACGAACACACCTCGCTGGCCTTCGGCTTCTACTGGACCCTTGACGCCGTCACGACACTCGGCTCGCTGCCGGCACCGAGGAACAACGTCGGACGCATCATCCTCGTCGGTCTCGAGGTGCTCGGGATAGGTACGCTCTTCTATGGCCTGGCGACGGTCGCCGAGTTCTTCGTCTCCGGGCAGCTGAGCGGCGTGCTCCAGCTTCGCCGCACGCAGAAAATGATCGACTCCTACTCAGACCATTACATCGTGTGCGGGTACGGCCGCGTCGGCCAGCAGGTCGCGCGCGATCTGCTGCGCCACGGCGCCCAGGTCGTCGTGATCGATCAGAACCCAATGCACCGCGAGCCGGCCAAGGCCGACGGCGTCACTTACATCGAGGGCCAATCCTCCGACGACGACGTGTTGATCCGGGCCGGCATCGAACGTGCGCACGCCGTGATCGCCTGTGTCGACTCGGACGCTGAGAACATATTCATCGCGCTCAGCGCGCGCGAGCTCAGCAGCGAGATCAGGGTCATCGCCCGCGCCTCCCGCGAGGACGCCGAGCGCAAGCTGATCCGGGCCGGCGCCGACGAGGTGATCTCGCCGTACAAGATCTCCGCCACCGAGATGGCCCGGCTCGCGCTGGAATCGGCCGTCCACACATGAGCGATCCGGTAGCCGAACTGCGGACAGCGCTTGGCGCTGCCACTGGTGCCTTGCGTGGCACCAGTGGCGAGACGGACCCCGCTCATGGCCCCGACCCCCGGCTTGAGCGCCCCAAGCGCGCCGGGCAGGGTGATTACGCGACCAATGCCGCGATGCTGCTGGCGCCGGCGCTCGGCGCGCCCCCTCGGGAGATCGCGGAGCGACTCGGCGACGAGCTCGCCACACGGCTCGGCCCCACGCTCGAGCGCTCCGAGGTCGCCGGACCCGGGTTCCTCAACCTGTTCCTGTCTGACGAGTGGCATCGTGCGTCGCTGCGCTCGGTGCTCACCGCAGGCGAGCGGTTCGGTGCGGGCGGCGCCGAGCACCCCGAGCGGATCCTGCTCGAGTTCGTCTCCGCCAACCCGACAGCCGTGCTGGTCGCAGCCAGCGGACGCCACGCCGCCTACGGTGACTCGCTTGCCCGGATCCTCCTGCACCACGGGCACTCGGTTTCACGCGAGTACTACTTCAACGACGCCGGCTCGCAGATCCGCCGGCTGGGCGAATCGGTGCGGGCGCGTGCCCTGGGGCTGGAGCCGCCCGAGGACGGCTACCAGGGTGACTACGTCGCGGAGCTTGCCGCGGAGATCGAGGACGCGGCCGACGAGTCGGTCGACATCGATGTGATCGCCCGCCGGGCGGTCGACGTGCTCCTGGCCCAGATCAAGGCGACGCTCGTGCGCTACGGCGTCCACTTCGACACGTTCTTCAGCGAGGCCACGCTGCACGAGGGCTCACCGAGCACGGTCGACCGCGCGCTGGAGGACGTACGCGCGGCCGGCCACGTCTACGAGCACGATGGCGCGGTCTGGCTGCGGACCACCACGTTCGGAGACGACAAGGACCGTGTCCTGATGCGCTCCGGCGGCCAGCCCACCTACTTCGCGGCGGATGTCGCCTACATGCTCAACAAGCGCGACCGCGGCTACGAGCGGCAACTGCTGCCGGTCGGCGCCGATCACCACGGCTATGTGGCGCGTTTGAAAGCCGCGTTCCAGGCGCTCGGCAACGACCCCGACATGCTCGAGGTGCTGATCCTGCAGTTCGTGCACCTGGTCGAGGGCGGGACGCGCGCCGCGATGTCCAAGCGCCGCGGCGAGTTCGTGACCCTGGATGAACTGCTCGACGAGATCGGCGTCGACGCGACCCGCTATTTCATGCTGCAGAGCTCGCACGACCGGACTCTGGATCTCAATCTCGACCTGGCCCGCTCACATTCCGCCGAGAACCCGGTCTATTACATCCAGTATGCGCACGCGCGGATCGCCTCGATGCTGACGCGGCTGGGGCCGGAGCGGGTTGGGTCGGCGGTGGCGGCCGGGGCCGATTGGAGTGCGCCGGACACCGAACTGCATCTGTCCGAGCGGGAGCTGATCAAGAAGCTGCTTGCGCTGCCCGAGGACATCGCCGAGGCGGCCGATCGCCGCGCGCCGCACCGGATCGCCGCCTACGCGCTGGAGCTGGCCCAGGACTTCACCGCCTTCTACCGGGACTGCAAGGTCGTCGGCGCCTCGCCGGAATCGGTCGAGTCCTTCCGGGTCGCCCTGTGCGTCGCCACCAAGACGCAGCTCGCGCTGGTGCTCGGGCTGCTTGGGGTCAGCGCACCCGAGTCGATGTAGTTAGATGAATCGGCTGAGCTCGTCGTCCAGGCGGCTCGCCTCGGCCGCGGGGAGCTCATCGGTGCCCGCGAGCGGTTGTACCGCACGCGCGCGGCGACGCCACTTCGGCAGGGTGAAGATCAGCAGCGCGAGGCCGGCCACGAAGATCGCCGGCGGCATGATGTAGATGGTCAGGTTGAAGCCGCTCGCCGGCGGGCGCGCGAGCACCGCCGGACCGTACTGGCCGACCATCGCGGTCTTGATCTGTGACATGGTCAGGCCCCGGTTGACGAAGCCCTGAAGCGTCTGCTTCTCGGAGATCGCCTGCGGCGAGTTGACCAGTTCGAGCGGCTCGTGGCAGGAGACGCACATGAACTGGCTGACCACCGAGCTGTAGTTGACCGTGGCGGCCGCCGCCGTTGCGCCCGTTGCGGCGCCCAGCGCGAGCGCGACGAGCGCGGTCGCGACCACGCGCCCCAGCCTCATGCCTTGCAGCCTCACGCGCTCGTCTCCAGCGCGCGGTTGAGTGCCTGATCGAGCCACTTCGACGTCATCTGCGCCGTGTTGGCTGCCACGACGTGGCCATCGCGCCCGATGATGAACGTCTCCGGCACGCCGGTGACGCCGTAGGGCGCGACCCAGCTGTCACCCGGATCGAGCAGCACCGGGTAGCGGAGGCCGTACTTGCGCATGTAGCTCTGGGCGTCGCTGCTCGAGTCCTGATAGGTGACGCCGAGGACCTCGCCCCCATGCTGACCGAGCACCTGCTGCGCGTGCTTGATCTGCGTCACCTCGTCCTGACAGGCGACACACCAGCCGGCGAAGACGTTGACCATCACGACCTTGCCGCGCAGCTCGCTGAGCGTCGCGCGCCCGCCGCCAAGCAGTTGCAGCGGAGTGTGCGCGTTGGGCGCCACCGGCGTCTCCCCGCGCCGCACTCGCGCGGCCAGCGCATTGCCCGGCCCGCTCTGCGCCACCCCGAACGCGAGCACCGCCAGCAGCGCCACCACGATCAGCGATATGACAGCCGGCACGGCAAACCTGCGCATCAGTCTGAGGGTACCTCGCAGATCCGAGCGCATGCGGCTGCGTGGTGTGAGCCGCGCGCGCCATAGAATGTGCCCCAGTGCGGGTGTAGCTCAGTTGGTAGAGCGTCGGCTTCCCAAGCCGAAGGTCGCGGGTTCGAACCCCGTCGCCCGCTTGCAGAACGACCGCGCTCGGGGCGTCGACAGTCGCGGTCGGTGTTGACACATTTCGAAGGGCGTGTTCGATTCAGCAGTAGTGAGGCCCGATTACGCCAACGCTCCCGACGCAGAACTGATCCGCGCAGGTGGCGCTGATCAGTTCGCGATCGTCTACGACCGACACGCGACGGCGATATTTCGGTGGGCCCGGTCGAGGGTCGGCGATCATGCCGCCGACTTGACCGCCGAGACGTTCGCTCAGGCGTGGCTCTCGCGCGGCTCGTTCAAGGATCATGCCGACGGTTCAGCGCGGCCGTGGCTCTTTGGGATCGCGCAGCACCTCCTGGTCGACTCGTTGCGCAAACAGCGAATCGAGGATCGGGCCAGAGCCAGGCTCGGGCTGCCAACGGAGATCGTCAACGAAGTCGGTTACGAACTCGTCGAGGAGCGACTGTCGCTGCCTGATGCCGCGCTGAGGGCCATCGCCGAACTGCCCGACGCTGACCGCCAGGTACTCGGCCTTCGCGTTGTCGAGGGCTGCCCGTACAAAGAAATTGCGGCGCGACTCAACTGCACCCAGGCCGCCGCGCGCCTGCGGGTTTCGCGCGCGCTACGACGTTTGAACATTGCACTAGGAGAAGAACCGTGAACACCGATACACCCGAGTTCCTTCAGACCTACCGGTGCCAGCTCCATGAAGCCATCGAGCACGACCTTGCTCGTTCCGGACGCGCGCGGCGCCGGAGGCGCGCCCTGACTTTGGTGGTTCCCGTTGGCGCGGCCACGGCGGCTGCCACGGTGCTGCTCAGCGCCGGCGGCACCGCCGGACTGTCGGCCGCTGACGCCGCCATCATGCGGCACGTCAGCGCAGAACTCACTGCCCCTCCCGCCTCGATCCTGCATGAGGTCGCGACCGTAACGCCCAGAGGTGGCTCCTCCGCGCCGTTCGAGCTCTGGGCGCAGATCGGCGGTACGGGCGTTTACCGCGTGATCAAGTACGGCCAGGAGGTGAGCCAGTCAGCAACTCAGAACGAGATCTACAACTCGTCGACACGCACGGTCACGGTCTCGCCGCTGCCGCCGGCAAGTCATGCGTACGAGATCGCACACTCTGTTGACCCCGCCAGCAGGCTCAAGGCAATGGTCAACTCCGGCCAAGCGACCGCCACCGCGGCCACGTTCGACGGCGTCCCAGCCTACGAGCTCCAGCTCAGCGTCTCAGGTGACTGGCTCTCGAACGGCACCGCGTACGTCGCGCGGAGCGACTACCGGCCGCTCGAGATCGACTCCACCGCAGGCAAGATCGTGTTCTCAACCTACGAGTACCTCCCCGCGACGCGCGCAAACGACGCGCTGCTCGCGGTCACAACCGCGCATCCGGCAGCAGCGGTCGTGAACGACAACTGAAGCCGCGCCGCGCGCCGGCCGGTGATGACTGGGATCAGTGACGGCCTCGCCGCCTGACGGACCTATTCCTGTCTGTCCCACGTATAAGGAGATATGCGCAAGGTTCTCGGACGCTCTGCGGTGGCCATCGTGGCGTTCCTGGCTGTGTCGGGCGCGGCGGTTGCGGTGGGCGCGCCGGCGACCGGAAGGTCGACCAGCATGGTCGTACGCATGCCGGCGGGCGCGACGGTGGCTCGCGTGGAGATCCCAGAACCAGCCGGGGTGATCCGGTTGCTGCGAGTGGTTGCTCCAGGCGCCACTCGCGTGAAGGTCAGCGGTGTGATCCCGGGACTGGCTGGCGTGAGCATCGCGGTTCCCCAGGATCGCCGCATCAATGCAGAGACGTGCTCACGTCACGGCAGCACCACCGCCTGCAATGAACAGGAAGAAGCTTGCCCGATGCCGCCCGCGACCTGGCATTTCCGAGTGCGAAAAGTTGCTGGTCCGGCTGGCCAGATCCGGATCGACTTCGTGGTGGGTTCCGAGCATTCCGCATGATGTGCTTACGCCATGTCCGTTCCAGGTGAGCCGGTGTCGGGCGCAGTGCAGAGCATTTCGGTCGGTGGCCGGGTAGCGCGTGCGCGGATGCTTCGTCCTCGCAGCGACCGCTCGCTGATCGCCGGGGCGCTCGCAGGCGTCGAGTCGGACCTCGAGCTCCTGTTTCGCCGGCACTGGCCTCGTGCCTACCGTGCGGCGTTTCTGATCGTGCAGGACGCTGCGGCGGCGGAGGACGTGGCTCAGGAGGCTTTTGTCGCAGCGATCCGCAGGCTGGATCGTTTCGACCGCCAGAGGCCGTTCGGGCCGTGGCTCGGCGCAATCGTTTCGAATCGTGCGATCGACTGGGTCAGGGCAAGAAGCGCTCGACGGGAGATCACCGAGCCGGAACTGGAGCACGGCTCGCCGTCGCCGCCGATTGGCCGGTACTCCGACGAGGTTCTCGCTGCGCTGGCGGCGCTCTCGCCGGAGCATCGCACGGTTGTGGTTATGCGCTATGTGCTCGAGTACACGCCAGGTGAGATCGCGCGGGCGCTGGAGCTGCCGCGCGGTACTGTCAATTCGCGCTTGCGCCGCGGGCTGGACGCCCTGGAGACGCGGCTGCGGGGGGCCGGGCTGCAGTGAACGCGAGGCGAGCCTTGAGCAGGATTCGTGTCCCTGACGAGCGGGGTGCCGAGGAGCGGGCATGGCTCACCGTGCGCGCCGCTTATGAGCAACGGACGTCGTCGCCTCGCCGCGTGAGGTTCCGCCGGCCGACTGGCGTCGCTGCAGCCGCGGTCGCGATAGCGGTGGTTGTTGCGCTCTCACCCGCCGGCGCCACGGTCGGGCGATTCGTTGACCGCGCGCTCGGCGTGCCGCACGCTGCCCGCGCGCTCTCGGCGCTGCCGGCACCGGGTCGGGTGCTGGTGTCTGGTCCCGACGGAACCTGGATCGTGAACGCAGACGGGGCCGCGCGCCATGTTGGGCCATGGGAGCATGCCAGCTGGTCACCGCACGGGCTCTTTCTCGCTGTCACCGCCGGCGACGAGCTCGCCGCCGTCAGCACCAGGGGATCACTGCAGTGGATGCTCACGCGACCAGACGTGAGCGACGCGCGATGGTACTCGCCGAGCGGCTTCCGCGTGGCGTACATCTCCGGAGGCGAGCTACGCGTCGTCGCCGGCAACGGCACCGGCGACCACCTCGTGGCCTCGCCCGTCGCTCATGTCGCACCGGCATGGCGCCCGGGGCATCCATATCAGCTGGCATATGTCGCCAGCGACGGCAGGGTGATCCTCCGCGACGATGCTTCGGGCGCAGACCTGTGGTCGGCGAACCCGCGGCTTCGAGTACATCAGCTGAGCTGGTCGGCGGATGGCCGTCGTCTGCTCGCACTGACGCGTACCGCCGCGCTGCTGTACGCCCCGGACGGACGCCTGCTCGCAACCCGACCGGCGCCTGGTGGTGGGCCGATCACGGCTGGTGCGGTTTCACCCAACGGCCAGCACATCGCGATCGTCACTGCAGGCAGCATCAGCGCCGTGACCGTGTACACCGCTGACGTCGCGCGTCCGACGGCGCGACGCGTGCTCACGGGCGCGAAGCTCGGCCAGGCAGCATGGTCACCGAACGGGAAGTGGCTCCTGGTCAGCTGGCCAGCAGCTGACCAGTGGGTCTTCGTGCATGTGAACGGACAGCCACAGATCGCAGCGGTCTCACGGATAGCGCAGCAGTTCACGACGTTCTCACGTGCCCACTTCCCGCGTCTTGACGGCTGGTGCTGCACCGCACCCGGAGCGGCAGGATGAAACGCTCAGGTTGTAGCATCCTGCCGTCGCTGGGATTGCTGATAGCAATCTGCACTTCGGCAGCGGCCAGCCCGAGCGTCGCGAAGGCTGCGCGTGCGTCAGCGCCACCGCAGGCGCTCGTGACGGATGAGGCGCAGAACCGGCTTCTGGTGGTTGATCTCCCCAGCGGCCGGATCGCAAGGTCGGTGCCGGTGCCTGCCGATCCCGAGGACATCGCATCATCGGGAAACGGCGGCGTCGTGATCGTTGTGAGCTCCCGGGCGGGCAAGGTCACGATCCTGAGCCGGGACACGCTCAAGGTCATCAAAACGTTCTCGGGATTCGACGAGCCGCACATCGCCGCGATCTCACCCGACGGCTCCTACGCGTACATCACAGACGATGCCCGCGGCACGCTCACCGTCATCCGCCTCAGCGACATGAAGGTGACCGCCACGGTCTCCGTGGGGATTGGCGCCCACCACCTCGCGTTCAGCCCAACCGAATACACCGTGTGGGTGGCGCTCGGGGAGAACGCGCAACAGATCACAACCCTCAGCACCGTGATCAGCAGACCGCCAGGGAGCCCGGTTCTCGACCCTGGTCACCCGAAGGTGGTCGGGCATTTCAATCCGGGCTTTCCAGCTCACGACCTTGCGTTCGATCCAAATGGGCGGACGATCTGGATCACCTCAGCCGCAGGTCCCGACGTCACCGCCTTCAGCTCACGCACCCACCGTGTGCTCTTCCGCGTGCCGGTCGGCGCACCGCCGCAGCACCTCGCATTCGAGGGCAACTATGCGTACGTGACCTCCGGCTACGGCAGCACCATTGAGAAGGTCAACGCCGCCACCGGCAGGGTCGTCAAACGGACAAGCGCGCCATACGGATCATTCGAACTCGATGTCGCCGACGGTTACGTCGTCAGCAGCTCGCTGCTGCGCGGAACCCTCGCCGTCTACACACCCGGCCTCAAACTGCTCCGGGTCGTCAAGCTGGCACCCGCCACACGCGAGGTCGCAATCTCACGCCCGTAATGGGCCTGATGTGAGCCGAGCCGCTCTCCGGTCATTCTCGCCGTGATCCTCGCAATCGCGGTCCCAGCGATGTTCGCCGCCGCGTGGGGCATCTGGGCGGCACCGCGCTCCCCCCGCCGGCTTCCCAGTCCGACGCGGGTGCCGTTCGAGCTCGGCTGCTTCGCGCTCGCGGCGGTGGCTGTGATCGCTGCCGGGCCACGGTGGCAGGGATCGCGCTCGCGGTTGTTGCAGCGGTCAACGCCGTGCTACTGGCGGCATTTGACCAGCTCGAAGCCTAAGTGCATCCTGACGCCGCGACCGTTCGCTATCGCATACAGGCGTTTAGCGCGATGCTTCCGCGGAAGCGTCCAACAACTCGAACGCGAGCGCCCCGACGGGCTCTGTGATTTACGTGCGCTTGACATTGCGCCCGGCTTGATCGAGCATTTGCAGTAGCGCGCGGATGGTTTGGGGTTCCATTCTCGCTCCAACAACGGAGTGCTGCGAAACCCATTGCCCGGCTGGCTTCTGAGCCGCCGAGCGACACCTGCGAAGCAGGTTTGGAAGGAGATGATCGCCGCCATGTTGAGACGCCGGACACTGATCGGAATCGTTCTCGGGATCCTATGCGCGAGCGTTGCGTTCCCGGCCGTGAGCTACTCGGCGGGCGCCAGGAGACACCATTCGCACTGCGCCACCGTGTCGAAGGCCAAGGGCAAGCACGCTCGGCACCGAGCCAGGTGCAAGAAGGCCAGGCCCAAGCCGCACCCGACCGCCACCACTACCACGACGACGCCTGCTCCGACGACCACGACACCGACCACGACCACGACGCCCACCACGACGGGACCGTGTGGTCAATGCCCGACCTGCCCCCCGTGCAACTCGGGCGCGATGTGTGTGGCCGGGAAACTCGGGCCCGAGCCAATCGACCCGTGTGTGTGCACCTGCCAGCCGACGCTGGGACAGAAATGTCCTCTCACCAGCCCGCCCACGATCGTCGCCTGTCCGGCCCGCCTGAGCAGCACGCGCAGGGGCATTGCGGTCCCGTGAGCCGTTGACGTCGCCTGAGGAGGGAGATTCCGCACCGCCCAGCCGTGTGGTGCTGGGCGGTGCCCCAGCCCGCGCGGGCGGTGCCATGCGCGCGTACTGGGGCCCGGGTGACACCTATACGTTTCTCGTCACCGGTGAGGAGTCGGGCGGGGCGATGTTCGCGATGGACTGCGTGCTCGGCCCGGGCGGCGGCCCTCCGCCGCACCGCCACCTCGCCGAGGACGAGCTGTTCCACGTCTACGAGGGCCAGGTGGACTTCACGGTCGAGGGCGAGACCCACACGATCACAGCCGGCCAGTCAGCCTTCATCGCCAGGGGCACGGCGCACTCGTACGTGAATGCGACGGAGGCGCCGGCGCGGATGCTGACCGTCTACACGCCGGCGGGCATGGAGGGATGGTTCCTGGAGGTCTGCACGCCGGTCAGCGATCCGTCGCTGCCGGCCCCGGCGGTCACGCCCGAGCTGATCGAGCGGATGCTCGAGGCCGGCCCGCGCCACAACGTCGAGTGGCTCGTCTGAGGCACGCGGGCTCCCGTTCCGCGCGCCGGCGGGGCAAGTGGCTCAGCGTTTGCTCCGCGCGACCGTCCACACGGACACGCTGAGGATCGCCGCGACCACCGCAGGCAGCAGCCACCAGGCGGTCACGCCGTTGTTCGAGAGAACCAGCGTGACAACCAGGGCGACCGCCACCGCAAAGGCGATCCGCCAGTCGTCGCCGATCACGAAGTCCCAGAGGAACCGCAGGAACTGCTCGACGCGCTTCATGCCTTCACCGCCGTCTCACTCGAAGCGACCGGGACCCCCAGGTAGCGTCGCAATGACGCCACGGTGCCGATCGCGAACAGCGCCACCACCGGGATGATCACCAGCAGCGCCGCGTCGCCGCCGGGCCAGTGGGCGTGCACACCCTCGCCGCCCCAGAACATCCCGAACGAGGTCAGCATCACGCCGACGACGAACTTGAGCGAGTTCTCGGGCACGCGCGCCAGCGGCGCGCGCAGCGCCACGCCGACGGCTGAAATGACCAGCACGGCGGCCAGCCCGGCGGCCGCGGCCAGCGGCACGTTCTTCTGGTTGGAGCCGAACGTCAGCACGATGAACACGACCTCGAGGCCCTCCAGGAACGCGCCCTTGAACGAGACGAAGAACGAGTAGCCGTCGATTCCCGCGGCGGGCACGTCCCCCGCTCCGCGGGCGGCGTCGGTCTCTTCGGCGAAGGCTGCATCCTCGTCGTGCAGCGCCTTGAGCCCGCTCGCGCGCAGGATCGCCTTGCGCAGCCACTGCAACCCGAAGACCAGCAGCAGCCCGCCGACGGCACCGCGCAGCACGTTGATCGGCAGCGCCGTCAGTGCCGGACCCAGCGCCGCGGTGACCGCCGCGAGCGCCACGAGCGCCACCCCGACACCGATCATCGCCGAGCGCCAGCTGCGCGTCGCCCCGACCGCGAGCACGATCGTGAGCGCCTCCACGGCCTCGACCGCGCAGGCGATGAATACGGATACGACTAAGCCTACTTCTGTCCCACTCATGATTCGATGCTCGAACTCCTGGTTGCGTCTGATACTGATGGTGGCACGGCCCGTACGACGGCGTCGCCCGAGAGCAGCGGCGCGCCGCGCTCCTCGTCGTCGGCGAACACCAGCGAGCCCTCCGGCTTCACGAACAACTCGACGACGTCACCGCGGTTGAAGTGCCGACGGTCGAACACGCCGGTCAGCTGCAGGCCCTCGCCGAGCTCGATCACGTAGTCATAGCCGCGGCCGTGGAAGGCGCTGTCGCGGACGATCCCCCGCAGCATCGCGGAGCGTGAGCCGGTGCGGCAGATGCGCGCCGCCGTCGGCCGCAGCATCACCTGCACTGGCGCTCCCGGCGCCAGCTCGGACATCGCGGTCGCGGCCAGCTCGAGGCTGCGGGCGGGATCCGTGCTGGGCACCACGACCGTGATGGGTCCGGGTCCAGCGGGACCCGGACCCGAGACATAACCTGCGAACGCGCCTGCGAGGCCGGTGAAGCGCGCGACGAACGGGGTTGCGGGGTTGCGGTAGATCGCCTCCGGGGGACCGTGCTGGACCATGCGGCCGGACTGCAGGACGCCGATCTCGTCGCCGAGCGCGAAGGCCTCGCTCTGGTCGTGGGTGATGTAGACCGCGGTCGCGCCCTGCTCGCGCACGAGCGTTCCGATCTCGATCCGCAGGCGCTCGCGCAGGTTCGCGTCCAGCGAGCTGAGCGGCTCGTCGAACAGCAGCAGACCGGGGTTGCCGACCAGCGCCCGCGCCAGCGAGACGCGCTGCTGCTCGCCGCCCGAGAGCTCGTGCGGGTAACGCTTTGCGTGCAGGTGCAGGCCGACGCGCTCGAGCATCTCCAGCGAGCGCTTGCGGGGGTCCCCCTTGCCCCCACGGCCGCGACGCAGCGCGAAGGCGACGTTTTCGGCGACGGTCATGTGCGGCCACAGGGCAAAGTCCTGGAAGACCATCGCCAGGTCGCGCTGCTCGGGCGGGACGTGCCGGCGGCCGTCGGCGACGACCGCGCCGTTGATCGCGATCGTGCCCGCGGTCGGGCGCTCGATCCCGGCCAGGCAGCGGATCAGCGTCGACTTGCCCGAGCCCGACGGGCCCAGCAACACCAGGAAGCGGCCGGCGCCGACGCTCAGCGACACCTCGTGGAGCGCGTCCACCCCACCCGGGTAGCGCTTGTGGACATCGTCGAGCTCGAGTCGTTCAGCTTCAGCCACTGGAAGCTCCGATCCGCCGCCACCCGTTGGGTGTCAGCAGCCTATATGCACTGAGTACACAGACCACCACGGCAAGCGCCAGCAGAACCGCGACCACCGACTGGGCGGTGCCGACACCGAAGTGATAGTTGCTGAGGTTGTCCTGGATCGCAACCGAGATCGGCGGTTTCGAGGGCGCGTAGAGCAGCTGCGAGATCGGCAGCTCAAGGAAGACCCCAGTGAAGGTGAGCAGCCAGGCGTAGAGCAGCGGGCGCGAGATCAGCGGCGCGACTCCGCGCAGCCACGCGATGACGGGATTGGCGCCGTGGACGCGTGCGGCGTCCTGCAGCGAGGCCTGCAGCTGGGAGACGATGCCCACCAGAACACGTGCGTTGGTCGGAAGGCTGGACGCCGCGTAGGCGATGATCAGCAGCCCGACGGTCTGGTACAGGTTGATCCCGATGCGCGAGAGGATGGGCAGGTTGTAGGCCATGATGTAGCCCGCGGCGAAGATCACGCTCGGGATCGCCACGGCGGCGAGCAGCAGAAAGTCTAGGAAGCGCGTCGCGCGGGTCTTGACCTTTGTGAGTTGACGCGCCGCCACGTAGCCGAGCACGACCGTGATCGTCGCGGTGATCGCACCGTACTCCAGCGATCTGATCATCGGCGCGATCAGGTCCGATGAGCTGAACACAGCCGAGTAGTTCGTGGTGGTGAGCGAGAAGGAGGCGCCGTAGTCGGCGAGCAGCGACCCGCTGATCGCCCCCAGCGCTGGGATTCCGAGCGCGATTAGGAAGAAGAAGCCGATCGCGCCGAGCGACAGCACCCTGCCGCGCAGCTCGACGTGCCGGCGGATCACCTGCCGCGAGCGGCCGGAGAGGACCGCGTAGGAACGCCCGCGCAGCGCGCGGGCCTGGAGCGCCAGCGGGATGCCGACCGACGCCACCAGCAGCCACGCCATCGAGGCGGCGCCCGGGAAGCTGGGCGGGAAGTTGTTGATGAAGGCATAGAGCTGATAGGTGCCGAGCGAGAAGTTCGCCTGGTAGGCGAGCGTCGCCGCGACACCGAAGTCGCTGACGGCCTCCGCGAAGCCGATCGCGAGCGCCGACCAGATCGCCGGGGCGATGATCGGCGCCACCACCCGGATCGACTGCCAGCGCGACGCGCCGTGGACCCGGGCCGCGTCCTCGAACTCCTGCCCCATGCCGGCGAGCGCGATGCTGATCGCCAGATACGCGAACGGGACGTTGCGCAGACCGAGCACGAGCACCACTCCGAACGGACCGAGAATCGTGTGCGTGATGAACGGCGCGTCGATCCCGATCCGGTACATGACCCCATCGAGCTGCACGAGCCGCACCCAGCCCTGCGACGGCAGCCAGCTCGGCAGCAGCAGCACGAGCCACATGCCCGCGGTGATCAGGCTGCGGCCCGGCAGGTCGGTGCGGGCTGTGACCCAGGCAACCGGGAAGCCGACCGCCACGCCGATCATCGACGCGACCGCGCTGACCCACAGCGAGTTGCCGATCGCAACAGCGGTCTGGCCGGTGAAGACGCTGCCGAGGTAATGCAGCGTGAAGTACGAGTTGCCCTGATCGAACAGTCTCGGCGAGACGGCCAGGACCAAGAACGCCAGGCACGGCAGCAGGATGATCAGGACGAGCACAACCCAGAAGCTCGCCTGCAGCATGTTGCCGAACGTCGGCATGGCCGGGCGGCGAGCGCGGGGGCGCGGTCCGCTCAGGACCGCGCCCCCGGGACTACTCGACCTGGAGTCGAACGACACTTTTCTGCTTCTTCAGTTGTCGCTCGACTGGTACCTGGGACCTACTTGATGCTGCTGTCGAACCAGCTGTTGATCGACGCCTCGCGCGGACCCCAGGTGTAGGGGCTGATGCGCTGGGTCGAGACGCTGCCCAGCGACGGCAGCGCCGGCAGCGGCTTGACGCCGTTGAGCACCGGGTAGTACAGCGAGTCACCGGTCGGATCGCCGGTCTGCATCACGTGCTGGCCCTGCTTGGAGAGCACGAACTCGATGAACTTCTCGGCCTCCTGCTGCACGGCCGCCGGCGCCTTGGCGTCGATGCCGATGGCGCTCGGGAGCAGCGTCGCGGGGCTCAGGAACTTGACCTTGAGGTCCTTGTCGCCGAGCGCCGCGCCGATGCCGGCAGAGCTCTGGACGAGCGCGAGCTTGATCTGCCCGTTGGTGAGCGCCTGCAGCGTCGGGCCGTTGGTCGGGTTGACGATCAGCCCGTTGGACTTCAGCTTGGCGAAGAACGCCTTGCCCTTGGAGATGCCACCGAGGTGGTTCATCATGCCCGCGATGAACGGGAACGTCGGCCCCGACTGCGACGGGTCGTTCATGCCGACGGCGCCCTTCCACTGCGGCGACAGCAGCTGCTGCCAGTCGCTGGGCGGGGTCTTGACGACCTTGGAGTTGTAGACAACGGCCGCCATCAGCGTGACGCCGGTGGGCGTGTAGCTCTTGTCGGTCGGAACGACCTGCGCGCCGAGCTTGTCCCAGGACACCTTCGGCTCGAAGCCCTTCATCAGCAGACCCTGCTT
>WQWK01000003.1 GCA_009785395.1 Conexibacteraceae bacterium | reverse complement strand
TGATCCCGGGGATCGCCAGCAGCCGCCGCTCCATGTAATTGTTGGCGAGCACCGACAGATCGGCCGCCTGGCGGATGCCGTCGGCGCCGAGCGCGCGAGCCCACGAGTAGGCCTTGACGATCTGCGGGACGTTGCCCCAGAACTCGCGAACGCGGCCGATGCTGAGCGGAGCTTCGTGCTCGATCCTGTAACGGTTCCCGTCGCGGTGGACGAGCGGACGCGGCAGGAACGGCACCAGCTCCTCCGAACAGCCGTAGGCGCCGACCGCAGGCCCGCCGCCGGCCTTGGGGGCGCCGAAGGTCTTGTGCAGCATGAACATGCAGGCATCGAAGCCGAGCTCGCGGGCGCGCAACCGGCTCATCACCCCGTTGAAGTTGGCGTGGTCGTAGAACGCGAGCGCGCCCGCCTGATGCGCGATCTCGACCCAGCGCTTGATGTTCGGGTTGTAGATGCCCATGTCGTCGGGGTTGTTGACCATCAGCGAGGCGGTGCGGTCTGAGACCGCGGCCTCGAATGCGGCGACCGAGGGATATCCCTCCTCCTCCAGTGGCAGCGTGATCACCTTGAATCCGGCCGCCGCGGCCGTCGCGGAATTGCATGGATGGGCCTGAATGGTCGTGATCACCTCGTCGCGGCGATCGAGCTCGCCGCGATGCTCGTGGTAGGCGCGGGTCACGCACGCGTGCGTGTACGCAGCGTCGGCACCACCGCCGGGCTGGAACACGAACCGGGCCATGCCCGACAGTTCGCAGAGGATCTCGTCGAGGCCGTGAACGATCTCCAGCACGCCCTGGAGGGTGTCGGCATCCTGGTCCGGGTGCAGCTCGGCGAGCCATGGGCGCGCCGTCAGCAGCTCGTTCAACCGCGGGTTGTATTTCATCGTGCAGGTCCCGAACAGGCTGATCCCCATCATCCCGAGGGTCTCCTGCGAGAGGTGCAGGTAGTGGCGCTGGACCTCGAACTCGCTGAGCTGCGGAAGCTGTGGCGGCCGGGTGCGGCGCTGCCCAGCCGGGAGCAGGGAGTCCAGGTCGCCGGCGAGCTCTCGGACCTGCGGCTCGGCGTCGGGCACCAGCATCCCGCGCCGGCCCTCGCTGCCCATCTCCATCACCACTGGCTCGTCCCAGACGGGTGCGTGGTAGCGACGCAGCCGGGTCATCGGAGCACCTCCGCGAGCGTCTCGACGAGGCGGTCGATGTCCCCCTGGGTGTGGACCTCGGTGACGCAATACAGCGCGCACTCGCCGAGCTGCGGATGCGACTGGGACAGGTCCCGGCCCCCGAAGATCGAGTGCTCCCGCAGCGCTGCGTTGACCTCCGCCACCGTGCGCCCGCTGCCAGAGAAGTCGACGACGAACTCCTTGAAGAAGCCGGGCCAGCGGACACTGAGGCCGGGGATCTCGGCGAGCCGGGCGGCGGCGTAGCGGCTGCGCTGCAGGATCAGCTCGCCGAGCTCGGCAAAGCCGGCCGGGCCGAGCAGCGCCATGTACGCGGCGTTGATGACCGACCACAGGTAGACCGAGTTGCCCGTCCAGTCCTTGCCGAGCTCGCGCGAGCCGTACGAGGACTGCTCGAACAACGTCAGCGCGAAGCCGCGTTCACCCTCCTTGGTGGTGGGGCAAAGGCTGACCTGCAGCGTTGGGTACTCGCGCGCGTAGCGCTCCTCGTCGCGGCTGGCGATGAAGCCCCCGACGCCCCCGCCGCAGTTCATGTGGACGCCGAGCGGCTGCGTCGAGCCGACCGCGATGTCGGCCCCGAACTGCCCGGGCGGCGCCAACACACCGAGCGAGATCGGGTCGACGCCGGCGATCGCCTCGGCGCCGGCGGCGTGGGCGAGCACGACGATTCGCTCGCAGTCGGGCTCGATCACGCCGAGCGAACCGGGAGTCTCGAAGTAAATAGCCGCGGTCCGATCGGACAGCGCGCCGGCGAGGGCGTCGCAGTCGAGGCCGCCCGTGATCGGATCGATCTCGACCAGTCGCACGTCGATGTGGCCGATCATCCCCGGCGGCTCGCAGTAGGTGCGGATCACCGCCAGCCGCTCGACGTCGATCGACTCAGGCACCAGCACCTCATGGCGGCCTGTCAGGCGAGCCGCCATCCGGATCGCGTGGCCCGTCGCACAGCCCCAGCTGTAGACCGGCAGGCCAACGAAGTCGAGCTCGAGCAGCTCGCCGAGCTGGCTGGCGAACTCGAACCACGCCTGGTTGCGGCCGTGGTCGGAGGAGGGGGTACCCCAGACCGGGGTAAGGAACTCGGTCCTGGTGGCGAGCTCGTCGCAGACGGCGGGGACGTGGTGCTGCCAACAGCCGCCGCCCAGGAAGCTGAGCGCCGCCTCACAGTCGACGTTGGCCGCCAGCGTCCGTCTGAGATGGCGCGAGAGGTCGACCTCGGAGCCGAGCGCCGGGGGCAGCGCGAACGGCGCCTGGGTGATGTGGTCGGCCGGGATCTGCGCAAACAGCTCGTCGGGATCGCCGACGCCGACCGCGGCGCAGAGCGCCTCGCGCAGCTCGGGGGCCGAGTTGGCCATGTACGGATGGGCTGTGCCGGTCACCCTTTCCTCCTGGCTCGAGGTGGTCATCAACGTGAAACCTTCATCACCATCTGCCGGCGAGGGGCGACGTCAACCCGGACGTAGCCGCTGAGCTCGGCGTCCAACTCCGGATCTCCCGTGTCGACCCACAGGCTCGGGGGGTCGAGCGCCAGCAGTTTGTCGGCGGCGCTGAGGATCGTGATTCGGCTGCGGCCGATCCGCCGGAGCACCCGGGCGCCGAGCTGGCGGTTGCCGCGGCCGAACAGGGCGCCCTGGCCGCCAACAAGACCGACGATCAGGCGGACATCGTCGCCGTGCCGATCGAGCAGCGCCAGGATCTGTGCCTCGGTCAGGTCGGCCTGCAGCAGGCGCTCGTTCCTGATCGCGTCGACCCCCAGCAGCGTGCCCCGCAGGCCCAGCGCGTCGAGCACAGCTGCGGTCGTGGTGCCGGGGCCGAGCAGGTACAGCGTCTCAGGCCCGAGCTCGGCTGCGACGGCCGCGCACAGCGCCTCCAGGTCAGCACCGGAGTTGGTCCGCGAGCCTGACTTCGTCGGGAGCACGAGCCGCGGCAGGTCCGGGACGCGTGCGGCGCCGTACAGGACGCTGTCCACCCGGCCCTCGCGTGCCGCCTGCTCGTCGACGTCGGCGATATCGGCGTCGCGCAGCCGCGCCCTGGAGCCGAGGCGCAGAAACGTCTCGCCGGCCACCGCCGCCGCCTCGGGGCTGGGCGCGAACACGCCCGAGTGCATCTTCACGCCGGCAGGGATCCCGAGCAGCGCCAGCTCGGTTCCGACTGCGTCGTATATGTCCCGCGCGGTGCCGTCGCCGCCGGCGAACAGCAACAGCTCGACGCCTGACTCGCGCATCGCGGTCGCCGCCGTCCGGGTGTCCTCGGCGGTGGTCGGACCCTCGCAGGGGCCGCCGGTGGGGGTGACGGCGAGGCCGGCCACGCGGGCGAGGTCGGCGCCCATCACCCCAGGTGCCGCCAGCACCGCGAGCGAGCCGCCGGCGCCCAATCCGCGCAGCGCCCGTCCGGCTCTAGCGGGCGCCTGCGGCACGGCGCCCCGCGTGCGGGCCAGCGCGACGGTCTCAGGCCCGTCGCTGCCCTTCAGGGCGACGGCGCCGCCGATCCCCGCAACCGGGTTCACGATGACCCCGAGCCGCGGTCGGCTGGCGCTGCCGCTTGGCATCCCGTCAGGCTAGCTCCGCGGCGACGACGTCAGCCGCGTCGCGGGCGACGGCGACGATCTCGTCGATCTCGGCCTCGCTAATGACGAGCGGCGGCGAGAACGAGATCGTGTCGGATTCAGGCAGGGCTCGGGTGATGACGCCGCGCTCGAGGCAGGCCGCGTCGATGCGCGCGGACACCTGTCCGAGCGGCTCGAACAGCCTTGTCGGCGAGCGCTGGGCGACGAACTCGACCGACGCGATCAGGCCGTCCCCGCGGACCTCGCCGACCAGCGGGTGACCTTCGAATGCGGCTCGCAGCTTCGCGTTCAGCGATGCGCCGCGCTCGCCGGCCTTTGCGACAAGGTCGTCGTGCTCGATCACATCGAGATTCGCAAGCGCGCAGGCCGCCGCCAGCGGATGCGAACTGTAGGTGTAGCCGTGGGCGAATGATCGCGGCCCGGCCTCGTCCGCCAACACGCGCCAGACGCGCTCGGAGACGATGCACGCCGACAACGGAACGTAGGCCGACGTCAGCCCCTTGGCGACCGTGATCAGATCGGGGTCGATCCCGAGCAGGTCGCTGCCGAACCAGGTTCCGAGACGCCCGAAGCCGCATACGACCTCGTCGGCGATCAACAGCACGTCGTGGCGCCGCAGCACCTCCTGGATCGCGGCGAAGTAACCGTCCGGCGGCACGATCACGCCGCCTGCCGCCTGCACCGGCTCGGCGATGAACGCGGCGACAGTATCGGGACCCTCGACGACGATCAGCTCGTCGAGCTCGGCCGCGAGGCGGGCGACGAAGTCGGCGTCGCTCTCGCCGGGCTCCGCCTCGCGCAGGCGGTAGGGCGCACGAGTGTGGAGGATGCCATCGAGCGGCAGGTCGAAGCCGGCATGCATGCCGTCGAACCCGGTCAGGCTCCCGGACGCGATCGAGACGCCGTGATAGCCGCGCTGGCGCGCGATCACCTTCTTCTTCTGCGGCCGCCCGAGCAGGTTGTTGTAGAGGCGGACGAGCTTGATCTGGGTGTCGTTGGCGTCGGAACCGCTGGTGCCATACAAGACCTTCGACATGCGTCCAGGGGCGAGGTCGATCAGGCGCTCGGCCAGGAGCGCCGGCGTGTCGGTCGCCATCGACGAGAACGAGTGGTAATAGGGGAGCCGAAGCGCCTGTTCGTGCATTGCATCGGCGAGTTCCTGCCGGCCATAGCCGACGTTGACGCACCACAGACCCGCCATCGCGTCGATGTAGCCGCGACCGTCCTCGTCGTACACCGTCGAGCCCGAGCCGCGCACCATCATCCGCCGCGGCCCGGCCCGCTCGTGCTGCTGAAGCACGCTGAACGGGTGCATCACGTGACGGCGATCGGTTTCGCCGAGCGATCCAAGGCTGGAAGGCGTGCTCACCGCCGAGCGGGACCCGCTCATCGCGTCGCCCAGCTTGGGTTGACCAGGGGCAGCGCTCGAAATGCGGTCGTTCGCACGGTATGCGAACTCTGGCAAACCGGGGCGTCGATGTCCAGTCCCAAACGGCGCGACGGCGAGTTGGAGCAGCAACCTAGCCTGCCAACTATCTCGACGGTTCGCACGTATTGCGTCTAAACGCTCGACATGCGAGCATAGCTGTCATACAGACTAAAAGGAGGAGGGTCCGTGCAGCATCCCCATTCAGAGCCATCGGGCTCGTGGGCCACTCGCTGTTGGAGCTCGGTCCGGCGCCGCGTCGTGCTGACGGCGTCCGCCGGACTGGTCGTCGCGGGTCTTGCCGCCTCGGTCGCCACCGGCGCCGCCAGCGCGTACACCGTGAAGATCGACGGCCAGACCATCTCGACCAACGCGAAACTGGCCGCGACGGTGCCGACCTCGGTACAGAGCACCGGCATGACCGACATCACCTACAACAACGCCCCCCCGGACGAGCAGGTGGTCAACGGCACGAATGTCGGTTGGGAGATCGACCTCGGGCGGGCAGTGGCTGCCGTGCTCGGGCTGAAGTGGAACCTGACGACCTCGGGCAACTTCACCGGCTTCATCCCGGGTATCCAGAGTGGCCGCTACAACTCGTCGTTCACGTCGTTCATCCAGACACCGGCTCGGCTCAAGCAGATCGACATCGTCACCTACTACAACGTCGGGACCGGGTTCGCCGTCAAGAAGGGCACCGCCCTCAGCATCAAGACACCGACTGCCCTGTGCGGTCATACGGTCGCGGTGATTGCGGGTTCGGCGTTCATCCAGCAGATCCAGTCGATCAACTGCAAGAAGGCCGGCAAACCGGCGGTCACGGTGCAGTCGTTCCCGTCCGACGCTGCAGCGGAGCTGGCGGTCAGCAGCGGCCGCGTCGAGGTGTACTCCTCCTCGGAGGACCAGCTCTCATATCTGATCCAGAAGACCGAGCATCAGTTCGTGCTGCAGCCGCTCAACTTCCTGCCGACGCCTGAGGGTGCCGGAGTCGCCAAGGGGCTCGGTCTGACCAAGCCGATCGCCAACGCGATGGACCAGCTGATCAAGTCGGGCGCCTACACCGCGATCATGAAGAAGTGGTCGATCGTGAACGGCCTCGTGACCAAGGCGACGGTCTACAGCGACACCAAGCCCTGACCGAGCGAACCCAAAAAGCCACACGGTGAGGTGGTATGACGGGAAGCCGTGAACGCGGCCCGTGAATCCGGCGATCTCGTGACGGCGCTCGACGGTCACGTCGAGCGCCGTCCGAAGGCCAGCCTGTCAGGCACCGCCTCGGCCGGCGTGCGCTGGTTGGGCCGGGTGATCGTGGTGCTGCTGGTCGTCGACCTGGTCCGCATACTGGTCACGTCGAAGCGGATCGAGTGGGGCACGGTCAAGCACTACCTGACGGCGCACTCGATCCTGCTGGGAGCCCTGAAGACGATCGAGCTGACCGCCATCGGGATGGCGATCGGCATCTCCCTCGGCCTCGTGCTCGCGCTGATGCGGCTGTCGCCGAGCGTCATCATGAACGGCGCGGCGTCGATGTACCTGTGGTTCTTCCGCGGCACGCCGCTGCTGGTGCAGATCCTGTTCTTCTACAACCTGGCGCTGTTCCTGCCGAGGATCTCGTTGGGTGTGCCGTTCGGCGGTCCGACGTTCGCCTCGTGGAGCACCAACTCGCTGATCGCTCCGTTCACCGCCGGGTGTCTCGCGCTCGGCCTGAACCAGGCCGCGTACATGTGCGAGATCGTCCGCGCCGGGATCCTGTCGGTCGACGAGGGCCAGCTGGAGGCGTCGCACGCGCTCGGGATGACACGCGGCCAGGCGATGCGCCGGATCATCCTGCCGCAGGCGATGCCGGTGATCATCCCGCCGACCGGCAACAACGCCATCGCGCTACTGAAGGACTCGAGCCTGGTCAGCGTGATCTCGATCCTCGAGCTGCTGGGCACGGCCCAGCTGATCTCCTCGGCGAACTTCGCGACGATCCCGCTGCTCGTGGTCGCGAGCATCTGGTACCTGGTCATGACGACGATCGCCTCGATCGGCCAGGCCTATCTCGAGCGGCATTTCGGCCGCGGAACCTCGCGCAACGCGCCGCCGACGATGCTCCAGCGGATCGGGGCGAACGCGACGGCGATCCTGCGTCCCGGGGCCCGCCCCAGCGTCTGAGCGATGACCACGACCGCACACGCCCACCCGCTGCTGCGGCTCCAGGGTATCCACAAGAGCTTCGGCGACAGCCAGGTGCTCAAGGGCATCGACCTCGACATCACGGTCGGCGAGGTCGTCTGCCTGATCGGCGCGTCCGGCTCCGGCAAGACGACGCTGCTTCGCTGCGTCAACCGCCTCGAGGTCCCCACCGCGGGTCGCGTGATCCTCGACCGCGAACTGATCGGCGAATACACGCGCCGCAACCGGCTGGTCCCGCTCCCCCCAGGCGAGCTGGCCAAGCAGCGCGTCTCGATCGGGATGGTCTTCCAGCACTTCAACCTGTTCGGAAACAAGACCGCGATCGAGAACATCATCGAGGGACCGACTCAGGTGACTCGGACGCCCAAGCACATCGCCCAGCAGGCGGCGATGGAGTTGCTCGACCGGGTCGGCTTGGCCGAAAAGGCGGACTCCTACCCGCGCCAGCTGTCGGGCGGCCAGCAGCAGCGGGTGGCGATCGCGCGCGCTTTGGCGATGTCCCCGAAGCTGATGCTGTTCGACGAGCCGACCTCGGCGCTCGACCCGGAGATCGTCGGCGAGGTGCTCGACGTGATGCGGAGCCTGGCGTCGGACGGGATGACGATGCTGGTCGTGACCCACGAGATGTCCTTCGCCCGCGACGTCGCGGACCGGGTCGTGTTCATGGACGACGGCGTGATCGTCGAGCAAGGCCCGCCGAACGAGTTGCTGAGCGCGCCGCGCCATGAGCGGACCCGGCGCTTCTTGTCCCGTCTGCTTTGAGGGGAGGAGAGCAACTGACATGCACAGAGAAGGAGGTCACATGACATTCCGTGGGAGCTACACCGTCACGATCACGCCGTTCACCGAGGATCACCACGCGATCGACCTAGACGCCCATCGTCGGTTCATCGACTGGCAGCTCGCCTCCGGGGTCCCGGGGCTGATCATCCTCGGTAGCACCGGCGAGTTCCTGACCGTGTCCGACGCCGAGCGCACCGAGTTCGTCAGGGCGACGATCGACCACGTGGCCGGGCGGGTACCGGTCCTGGTCGGCACGATGAACGCCTACACCGATAACGCGGTCCGGTACAGCAGGGAGGCCGAGGCCCTCGGTGCCGACGGCCTGATGATCGTCCCCCCGTACTACTACACGCCGACCGAGGACGAGATCTTCGGCTACTACCGGGCGATCAGCGAAGCCGTCTCGATCCCGATCATGCTCTACAACAACCCAGTCACCTCCAACGTTGACATGTCGGCTGCGCTCGTCGCGAGGTTGACCGAGTCGCTCGAGAACGTGCGCTACATCAAGGAAGCGAGCCTTGACGTTGCGCGCGTCTACGACGTCGTCGAGGCGACGGGCGGCGTCATGCAGGTGTTCGCCGGAGAGCGGATCGTCCAGTCGTTCCTGCTCGGCGCCGTCGGCTATGTCAATCCCTTCGGCAACTACGCGCCGCGCGCTTCGTCGCTGATCTGGGATCTGCTGACCGCCGGGCGAGTTGAGGAGGCCAAGGCCATCGAGCGCAAGCTCGACCAGGTCAACGAGATCATCGCCGAGGGGCATCCGACCTACGGCCACCAGTGCTACTCCAAGGCGCTCGCGGCAGTCGCCGGGTACCCGGTCGGCGACGTGCGGCCGCCGCTGACCACGTTCGCGAGCCTCGGCGCCGAGGGGGTGGAGCGCGTCAGCAAGCTGACGCCGCTGCTGCAGGAACTCGACGACCTCGCGGCTCGGTTCGCACCGGGGCCGGCCGTCGCCGCGTGACCGATCTCACCGGCAGGACCGTGCTGATAACCGGCGCCTCTAAGGGGATCGGCGCCGAGATCACGGCGGCGGTGGGCCGCGCCGGCGCGTCGGTGATCGCCGCCTACCACACCGATCACGCGGGCGCCGAGCGCGCCACCGCCGAGATCCCGGCGGACCGCCGCCATCTCGTGTCGCTCGATCTCGCCCAGCCCGGCGCCGGCCGCGAGCTGTGGGACACGGCGATGGCGTGGCGCGGCGGGATCGACGTGTTGGTCTGCAATGCGGCCGTGATGCTCCAGTCGCCGCTCGAGGCGAGCGACGATGACTGGGACGAGGCATGGCAGCAGACGCTGGCCGTCAATCTGGTCGAGCCGGCCAACATCATGCGAGCGGCGGTACGCCACTTCGCGGGCTCTGGCGGCGGCACGATGATCGTCCTGTCGAGCTGGGCCGCCCAGCGGGGCTCCGGCAACCCCGGCCTGCTCGCCTACAGCGCGTCCAAGGCGGCGTTGAAATCGCTCGCGCAGACGCTTGCTCGCGCCCACGCGGCGGACGGGGTGCTCGTGTACGTGATCGCGCCCGGCATCGTCCGCACCCGCATGTCCGAGATCTCGGCCGCTCAGCTGGGCGGCGAGGACGCAGTGACCGCGACGCTTGCGATGGGCGAGTGGGTCCCGCCGCGGGAGATCGCGGAGCTCACCGCGTTTCTCGCCTCCGGCACGGTCCGCCATCTCAGCGGCGCCACGCTGGACGTCAACGGTGCCAGCTACATCCGATAGCTGCCAGGCGCTGGTCGTCGGCGGCGGGATCACGGGCGTCGCCACCGCCTGGTATCTCGCGCGTGAGGGCGTCGACGTAATCCTCGTCGAACGCTCAGAGCTCGGGTCGGCCGGCTCGGCCGCCAACGCCGGCAGCCTGCACGCCCAACTCCAGCATCCGCCGTTCATGGAGCGTGGCGACGGCTGGGCACGCGCCTACGCCCCGGCCACCCGCTTCCTGCGCGACGCGATCCAGCTCTGGCGCGGGCTCGGCGACGAGCTCGGGGTGGATCTCGAGGTGGAGATCACCGGCGGGATCCTGATCGCCGACTCGCCGGACCAGCTGCCGGCGATCGAGCGCAAGGTGGCGATCGAGCACGAGCAGGGTCTGGCGTCGGAGCTCCTCTCGGCGGCGGATCTGCACGAGCTCGCCCCCTACGTGGCCGAGGGCATGGCCGGCGGCGAGTTCTGTCCCGACGAGGGCAAGGCCAATCCGCTGCTGGCCACCGCCGCCCTGGCGGGGGCGGCGGTGGCCGCGGGCGCGCGCGTCAGGCCGCGGACCGAGCTGGCATCACTGGCACGCGAGGGTGCCGGATTCCTCGCCCAGACCTCCGCGGGCGAAGTCGCCTGCGCGAAGGTGGTCAGCTGCGGCGGCGTCGAGGCCGGGGCCGTCACCGCGCTGGCGGGAGTTCCGGTGGCCGTGGGCCGCGAACCGATCCAGGCATCGGTGACCGAGGCGGTGGCGCCGCTGGTCCGCCATCTCGTCTACTTCGCCGGTGCGCCGCTGACGCTCAAGCAGGCGCGGGTCGGCTCGATCCTGATCGGGGGAGGCTGGCCAGCCCGAGTGCGCGACCGCCGGCCGCTGGTGGATCGCGACTCGCTCTTGGCCAACCTCGCGGTCGCGACCCGGGTCGTCCCCGGAATCGCCCAGGCGCGGCTGTTGCGCACATGGGCTGGGTTCGTCAACGCCACCGCCAGCTGGCTGCCGCTGATCGGCCAGCTGCCTGGGGCCCCCGGGTTGTTCATCGGGGCGTTCCCCTACATGGGGTTCACGGCGGGGCCACTGCTCGGCCGGACGCTGGCCGAGCTCGTCTGCGGGCACCGGCCCGAGACCGACGTCTCCGCGTTCGCTCCATGAGCGCGAGTCAGCGTGCGCCGGTCTCGTCGAGCAGCGCGCGGATCTCGATCGGCTTGACCGGCGGCGCTGGAGCGAACCCGGATAGCTCGCCGAGTGCCTGCCCGGTCCGGCGGGCGGCCATTGCGGCGATCACCGGCCCGCAGTAGCGACCCTGACACGGGCCCATGCCGGCTCGGGTGACCCGCTTGATCGCGCCGACGTGGCCGGCTCCATCGTCGAGCGCACGCTCGACCTCGTCGCGGCTGACGCCCTCGCAGCGACAGATAGGCGTCTCAGGCGCAGCCAACTCCTCCTGGTGGCGGTGGGCGAGGAACACGTCCCGGAGCCCACACTGGAAATGCCGGTGCCGGGCTGCCGCACGCAAAGCCGCGCGCTCGCGTCGCGCCAGCGTCTCGCTGATCGACCCCCTCAACGCGCGGGCCGCGTCGAGGCCCGCCAGCTCGCCCTGCGCCTGAGCGTGCCTGGCGCCACGGATGCCGGCGCCGTCCCCGACTACCCAGACGTGCTCGCGCGATGTTGCACCGCGCTCGTCCACGACCGTCACGAGATCGCCGGCACCTGCGGGCACCTCGTGCCGGCAGCCGAGCGCGCGGGCGATGTCGGTGGAGGGAACGAAGCCAAAGCCCAGCAAGACCGCGTCGGCGTCGAACCGACGCTCGCTCCCGGCGCGGGGACGGCCGAGTCGGTCGACGGCCACGACCACCGCCGACCGTGGGCGGCCCCTGCCGTGGACCTCTACCACGAGCGAGCCGTGCATGACCGGCACCCGCGCGCGGGCGAGCGTGGCTCGATAGCGAAGGCCGTCGCGGATGAGGCCGGGATCGGCCAGCGCCATCCGCGTCAGCCCCCGCAGCCGGCCGGGAACGGGCGCCTTGGCCAGCTCGGCTACCCCGACGACGGTTGCCCCGCCGTCGACCAGTTCGGCCGCTACCTGCAGATTGAGCGGCCCGTTGCCGGACACGAGGATTCGCGTTCCGGGCGCGACCCGGTAGCTACGCCACAACGTCTGCGCCGCACCGGTCGTCATCACCCCCGGCAGCGTCCAGCCCGGGAACGGCAGCCCGCGCTCGTAGGCCCCCGGCGCGGCGATCAGTGCATCGCACTCGAATCGCCAGCGAACATCGGCGCCGATCGCGCAGATCGCATCGAGCCCGAACACGCCCCAAACCTGGAGGCCGGTGCGGATCTCGACGCCGGCTGCGGCCGTCCGCTCGATCAGCGCCCTCCCGGCGGCGAACTGCGAATCAGTAGGCGAACTCGCGCCCGCGTCTGCCGGCTGCTTGAAGTATTGGCCGCCGAGCTTCGCCCGCTCGTCGACGAGCACAACATCGAGACCCGCCTCGGCTGCGACCGCGGCCGCGCTGAGCCCGGCCGGACCCCCACCGACCACGAGCAGCTCGCAGCGCCGCACCCGCTCATCCGAATCCGCCGCCGACACGCGCGTCGGCATCTGCGGCAGTGCGGGCTGGTGGCGAACGCGTATGCCCGCCCGCGCGCCGGTCATACACGCGCGCTGTCCCGGCCGGCCGTCGACCTCGACGAGGCACTCCTGGCAGACGCCCATCCCGCAGAAGACGCCGCGCCGCTCGCCCTGGCGAGTCTGCTTGAGCTCGGATTCCCCGGCAGCAATGAGCGCCGCCGCGATCGTCGCACCATCGCGGATCGGGATCTCTCGGCCGTCGAAGCTGAACGTCGGCGAGCTGTTCATCGAGCGGTGAAGAGCGGGGGGCCAAGCATCTCGATATCGACGTCGACGCCGAGCCCTCGGTCCATCGGGGCGGAGCCGACTCCGAGGCTGGAACGCGAAGCGTCGCTGGCGATGTGCTCGTTCGTCCAGTCGTTCATGAACGAAACGGTGAACAACGTCGCTGGAGGCGTGCTTGCCGCGAGATGGGACACGGCAGCGGTTATCACGTCGCCGCCCCACGTATCCTCGACCGTCACGCGCAGGCCCAGTGCGGCCGCGAGGTCGCGCATCAGCTTCGCGCGGGTAAGGCCACCGACCTTCGAGAGCTTGAGGTTGAATGCCTCCATCGCGCGCTCGCGGTGTGCCCGGAGCAGCGACTGCACGTCGACGATGCTCTCGTCCAGGATCATCGGCAGGGTCGTGCAGGTCCGCACGACCAGGCACTCTTCGAGTGTTCTACAGGGCTGCTCGACGAAGACGCGTTCGAGATCGCTGATTCCCCGCACGGCTACGACCGCGTCCTGGAGGGACCATCCGCCGTTAGCGTCGGCGACGACCACCTCGTCGGGTCCGGTCGCCTCGACGACGCTCCGAATGCGGACGACGTCGTCCCGTGGGTTGCCTCCCACCTTGAGCTGGAAACGACGAAAGCCCTCCGCGCGCCGCGCCTCGACGTACCCCGTCATCTCGGCTGCTGACGCAAGCGGTACGGCAACGTACAGCGGGAGCTCGTCGCTCCGTCGCCCGCCGAGAAGCTGGCAGACCGGTACCCCGGTTGCCCTGCCGAAGGCATCCCAGCAGGCGACGTCAATCGCGCTCTTCGCGTACCCGTGACCCATCAGGGCGCGCTCCATCGCAGCCTCGATCGCTCCCAGGTTCGACGCGTCGACGCCGACGACGGCGGGTGCCAATTCGCGGAGAGCGGCCCGGGCACCTGCGGCATGGGCTGGAAGGTAGACCGACCCGAGCGGGCACACCTCGCCGAAGCCCTCGATACCGTCGACCGTCGTGATACGCACGACGGTGCTCGGAAGCGTGTCGGCCTCGCGCCCGCCCGACAGCACGAAACGGCCGTGGACGTAACTCAGGTCGTAGCCGAAGACCTCAACGCGCGATATGTCCACTAGGATCTCCGTGCCTGTCGTTCGGAGGCCGTTGAGCGACGATCGTCGCAGATCGATCTGCAGAACCGCACGCCCCGCGTGACCGTCCCGGCGTGTCGCCCCTGCTACATTTGCACGCCGAATGCCGACGACCAATCAGCTGGTGAACAAGGGCCGCGTGAAGCCGGCCAAGAAGCTCGCTACCCCGGGCCTGAAGTCGGGCAAGGGTCGCAAGAAGAAGGTCGCAGCGCCCCAGCGGCGCGGCGTCTGCACGCGCGTCTACACGACGACGCCGAAGAAGCCGAACTCGGCGCTGCGCAAGGTGGCCCGCGTTCGTCTGACCAACGGCATGGAAGTCGGCGCCTACATTCCCGGTGAGGGCCACAACCTGCAGGAGCACTCGGTGGTGCTCGTGCGCGGCGGTCGCGTCAAGGACCTGCCGGGCTTTCGCTACAAGGTGATCCGCGGAACGCTGGACGCCGCGGGCGTGTCGGACCGCAAGAAGGCCCGCTCGCAGTACGGGGTCAAAGCCAAGTAATGCCGCGTAGGGCAGCCGCACAGGTCCGGCGGATCGATCCGGACGCCGTCCACCACAATCGTCTGGTCCAGCAGATCATCAACAAGGTGATGCTGGACGGCAAGAAGTCGACCGCCGAGCGGATCGTCTACGACGCGCTCGCGATCCTCGGTGAGCGGACCGGCAAGAACCCGCTGGAGGTAATGGAGGCCGGCGTCAAGGCGCTGACCCCCGTGCTGGAGGTCCGCTCTCGCCGGGTCGGCGGCGCCACCTACCAGGTGCCGGTCGAGGTTCCGCCGCCGCGGGCTCGGACGCTCGCCGTCCGGTGGCTGGTCAGCTACTCCCGCCAGCGTCGCGAGAAGACGATGGCGCAGCGCCTCGCGCACGAGCTGCTCGACGCCCAGCAGCAGCAGGGCAACGCCTTCAAGCGCAAGGACGACATCTACCGCATGGCGCAGGCCAACAAGGCCTTCGCCCACTACCGCTGGTAGCCGCCCCCGCGGTCGCAGCCGGCGCGCGGCTAGAAAGCTGTTAAGAGCGCGAATTCGCGGTTGACAGCGGCGAGTCGGGGCTGGTACGTTCCGAAGCTGCAAACGATTGCAAGAGGGGCCTCGATCGCCGGCTTGGCGACGGGGCGGGAGATGCTGAAGGGAGAGGTAATGAGGATTCCTCGAAGGGTTGCGATCAGCGTTGTCGTGCTGGCTGCCGCGGCGGTTGCCCTGGGCAGCTCGGTCGGGGCCGCCGCGACGCGCAAGGCCGCGAGCAGTACGCCGATCACGATCGGCGCATCACTTTCGCTGAGCGGAGACTTCTCCGCCGACGGTCAGGCGTTCGCCAGGGGCTACAAGCTCTGGGCCGCCGACCAGAACAAGGCGGGTGGCCTGCTGGGTCACCCGATCAAGCTCGACATCATCTCCGATGCGTCGAGCCCGTCGCAGGTGGTGACCAACTACAACAACCTGATCGGCTCGCAGCATGATCAGCTCATCTTCGGGCCGTTCTCGACGCTGCTCAGCGTCCCGGCCGCCCGCGTCGCGGCCCGCTACGGCTACGCGATGGTCGGCGGCGCCGACGGCGGCCCGTCCGTCTTCAGCGCTGGCCTGCGGAACGTGTTCGACGTATCGATCCCGGTCAAGCAGAATCTCGTGACGTTTGCGGACTGGATCGCGTCGATGCCCGCCGGCAAGCGCCCGAAGACGGCCGCCTACGTGACGTCCAACGACCCGTTCACGCAGCCGCAGTTGCCGCTCGCGCAGAGCATCCTGCAGAAGGCGGGCGTCAAGACGGTCCTGTCGAAGGTGTTCCCGGACGAGGTGACCGACTACACGGCGATCGCCGGCCAGGTGGCCAGCGCGAAGCCGGACCTGGTCCTGCTGGGCTCGGTCGACGTGCCGACCGTGTCGGCGTTCACCCAGGTCTTCATCCAGCAGCACTACAGCCCGAAGGCGTTCATCGCGACCGCCGGTCCGGACCAGGGCGCCGCGTTCGTCAGCGCCGTCCACGGCGAGCAGAGCGGCATCTTCGTGCCGAACGGCTGGTACCCGGGCTATAAGAAGGCCGACTCGCAGAAGATGGTCAGGGAGTACGTCGCCAAGTACGGTGGCAGCGCCAGCAGCGTCAACGCCGACGTGGCCGAGGCGTACTCGGTCGGTCAGGTGCTGGCGCAGGCGGTCAACGCCACGCACGGCTTCAGCCAGCCGGCGATCATCAGGTACCTGAAGAGCGGCGTCACGCTCAACAGCGTGCAGGGGCCGGTCAAGTTCGACCAGCTCGGCGAGAACCTCGCCCAGAAGACGCTGACGTTCCAGTGGCAGGGCAACAAGCTGGTGCAGGTGATCCCGACGAATGACCCGGGGTCGGTGCGACCGCTCTACCCGAAGCCCGCTTGGAAGTAGGCCTTGTCGGGTACCGCCTTCCTGCAGGCCGCTGTTGATGGGGTCCTGACCGGCGGCGTCTATGCGCTGATGGCCGCCGGTCTGACCCTGATCTTCGGGGTCATGGACATCATCAACATCGCGCAGGGGATCATGGTGATCCTCGGCGCGTACCTCAGTTTCGAACTGGAGGCGCACGCCGGGATCGGACTGCTGCCGGGGCTGCTGATCACCGTGCCGGCGATGTTCCTGCTGGGCGTCACGATCGAGTTCTGCTTCATGCGGCGCCTGGCGGATCGGGACCGGACGCAGATGTCGATTCTGGTGACGTACGCGGTGGCGATCATCATCGAGGGGATCCTGACGGCGATCTACGGGGTGGATTACCGGCAGCTGTCGGCGTCCTACGTCAACAGCTCCGTGCACATGCTCGGCTTCTACCTGCCGGACATCTACCTGATCGGCTTTGGGATGGCGGTCGGATTGCTCGCCTGGCTGTACTACGTGCTGTACCGAACCAAGTTCGGCCGCGCCGTCCGGGCCTCCCTGCAGAACCGGACGGCGGCCGACCTGATCGGCGTCAACGTCAACCGGGTGCGGACGATCTCGGTCGGCATCGGGGTGGCCGTCACGGCGGTTGGCGGCGTCGTCTTCGGGGCGACCAACGCCTTCAATCCGAACACGGGCTATGACCTGATCTCCCGGTTGCTGGCGATCGTGATCCTCGGCGGGATGGGCTCGCTCGCCGGCGCCATGGTCGCGGCCGTGTTCATCCTCGTGATCAACGACGTCGTGGCGGTGTGGTGGTCCCCGACGTGGGCGCCGCTCGTGTACTTCGCCGCGCTGGTGATCGTCCTCTCCTTCAGGCCGCAGGGGCTGCTGGGACGGACAGCGGTGCGGGCACAGTGAGCGAGCCGGCCGGGGCCGCGACGGCTGCCGAGGGCCCGCCGCCCGCCCGGCGACGATCGGCGCGACGAGCGGCCGGCCTCGGCTTCTGGGGTGTGATCGCGATTGTGTTCGGGCTGTTCCCGCTGCTGGTCACCGACCCGACCACGACGTCGATCGCGTTCTTCACGCTCGTCTTCATGGTCGCCGCCGCGTCGTGGAACATCTTCAGCGGCTACACCGGCTACCTGGCGCTCGGCCACGCCGTCTTCTTCGGCAGCGGCGGCTATGGGCTGGCGCTGTTGTGCGAGCACCTGCACGTGGGCGGCGGCTGGGCGTCGTTCGCGCTGCTGCCACTGTGCGGAATCATCGCGGCGCTGATCGCGGTCCCGGTCGGGCTGGTCGCGTTGCGCACCCGCCGGCACACGTTCGTCGTGGTGACGATCGCGATCTTCTTCATCTTCCAGCTGGCGGCGTTCAACCTCGGCTTCACCGGCGGCACCTCCGGCCTGTTCCTGCCGGCCGCGCCGTGGCTCGGCGCCTCTTACAACCGACCGTTCTACTACGTGGCGCTGGCGATCCTCGTGCTCACGATCGCCGCCTCCTGGCTGGTCCGGCGGTCGCGCTTCGGCCTGCAGCTGCTGGCGATCCGCGACGACGAGGACCGCGCGCTCGGGATGGGGGTCCAGACCCGCAAGCTGAAGCTGTCGGCGTTCATGCTGTCGGCGCTGTTCGTCGGCATGGCGGGAGGGCTGTACTTCGACTTCATCGGCGAGCTGTTTCCGAACACCGCCTTCGACCCGCTGTTCGACCTGTCGATCGCGCTGATGGCCTTCTTCGGCGGGATGGGCACGCTCGTCGGCCCGCTGTTCGGGGCGCTCGTGCTCGAGTCCATGCAGCAGTACCTGACGCTGAGCTTCTCCAGCAACGCGACCTATCTGATCGCCTACGGCGCGCTGTTCCTGGCGGTGATCCTGATCATGCCGCAGGGAGTCGTCCCGAGCATCCAGGGCTTCCTCGCGCGGCGCCGCGCCAGAGCCGCGGCCCCGGAGCCGACGGGCAGAGAGCAGAAGCTGGCCGGCGTCGCGGGAGCGACCCGATGAGCAATCTGATCGAGGTCGACGGCGTCGTCAAGGCATACGGCGGCCTGCGGGCGCTGAACGGCGCCAGCCTCGAGGTCGCGGAGGGCCAGATCAACGGCCTGATCGGCCCGAACGGCTCCGGCAAGACGACGCTGTTCAACGTCATCACCGGTTACGAGCGGATCCAGCAGGGTCACGTGAGCTTCAAGGGGACAGATATCACCAACGCCCCACCGGACCGGATCTTCAAGCTCGGCATCGGCCGCACCTTCCAGCTGACCCGCATCTTCGCGCGCCTGACGGTGCTCGAGAACATGCTCGTCGCCACCCAGCACGACGAGAGCTGGCTGCGCGGCGTACTGCGGCTCGCCGGCTCTCACAGCGACCGCCGCCACGCGCTCGAGCTGCTCGACTTCGTCGGGCTGACGCGGTTGGCGAATGAGCCCGCCGGCAACCTCTCCTACGGGCAGCGCAAGCTGCTCGAACTGGCGTCGCTGCTAGTGGCGGACCCCGCCGTCCTGCTCCTGGACGAGCCCACCGGCGGCGTCAACCCGACGCTGATCACGCACCTGTCCGACCGGATCAAAGACCTCAACCGCGACGGCAAGACGATCCTCGTTGTCGAGCACAACATGGAGTTCGTGATGGGCATCTGCTCGCGGATCACGGTCCTCAGTCAGGGCGCGGCGCTGACCGCCGGCGAGCCGGCGGAAGTCCGCTCGAACCCGGCGGTGCTGGAGGCCTACCTGGGCGCCGACGACGACCAGCAGTCGGATCTCGAGGAGTATCTCCGGAACGAACCGGCCGGCGTCGAGGCGTCGCGGCTCGGATCGATATCGGTCTCCGAGCGCACGCCTCCGGCCACCGAGCCGGTGGAGCCCGAGGCGCTGCTCACCCTGACCGGTGTGTGCGCCGGCTACGGCGGCGCCGACGTCCTCAAGCACGTGACGCTGCGGGTGCCACGCGGCGACATCACCTGCGTGGTCGGTCCCAACGGCGCCGGCAAGTCGACAGTGATGAATACGATCAGCGGCCTGCTGCGCCCGCGCGCCGGGGAGATCCGGCATCGCGGCGAGCTGATCTCCGGGAAGACGCCACAGCAGGTGCTCGCGCGCGGCATCGCCCAGATTCCCCAGGCGCACAGCCTGTTCCCGAGCATGACCGTTCAGGAGAACGTCGAGATGGGGGCGTTCACGGTTTCGGACAAGACGCTGGTGCGCCAGCGCCTGGCGGCCGTGCAGGAGCTGTACCCGATCGTCCACGACCGCGCCGACGAGAAGGCCGGCAGCCTCTCCGGCGGCCAACAGCGACTGGTCGAGTTCGCGCGCTGCCTGATGCTCGACCCAGAGCTGATCATGCTCGACGAGCCCTCGATGGGGCTCGATCCGCAGACCCGCTCGATGGTGTTCGCGATGGTCGCCCAGATGAACCGGCAGGGGAAGACGATCCTGCTGGTCGAGCAGAACGCGCGCGCCGGTCTGAAGCTCAGCGGGCACGGCGTGGTGCTCGAGAACGGCTCGGTCAGGCTGACCGGCTCGGGGCGCGAAGTGCTCACTCACCCGGAGATCGGAGCGCTGTACCTCGGCGGGGCGGTGGAAGCGAAGACCTGATGCGCACGCCGGTGACAATCCGCGACGTGGCCCGCCTGGCGGAGGTCCACCCCGGCACGGTGTCACGGGCGCTGAACCCCGAGACCAGGACGCTCGTCAACGACGAGACCGCAGCCCGCGTGCTGGCTGCCGCCGGTGAGCTCGGATACCACCCGAACCCGATCGCGCGGGGGCTGAAGACCAACCGCTCCTACACGGTCGGCGTGCTGATCCCAGATCTGACGAACCCGCTGTTTCCGCCGATTGTGCGGGGCATCGACGACCGGCTCGTGGCCGACGGCTACACCCCGCTGCTGGTCAACACCGACGGCGATCCGGAGCGCGAGCGGTTGCGGATCGAGGCGATGCTTGCCCGCCAGGTGGACGGGTTCATTGCCGCGACCGCGCGCCTCGACGCGGAGCCGCTCGCGGAGGTATCGCTGAACGGGCAGCCGGTGGTGCTCGTCAACCGCAGCTTCGAGGACGGTTCGTTGTCGTCGGTCACCGTTGACGACCGCACGGGCAGCCGGCTGGCGGTCGACCACGTGGTCGCGCTCGGGCACGAGCAGATCGGCTACGTCGCGGGTCCACAGAACGTCTCCACGGGCCATCTGCGCTACCTCGGGTTCCTGGCTGCGACTGAGGAGCACCTGCTACCGGCTCCGCCCGAGCGGATCGCGTTCGCCGGCGCGTTCACGGAGGAAGCGGGCGCCCACGCGTGCGCGCAGGTGCTCGCGGCCGATCCCGGCGTCACGGCGATCATCGCGGCCAACGACCTGCTGGCGATGGGCTGCTACGAAGCGCTCGCGGCGGACGGGCTGGTCTGTCCTGAGGCCGTCTCGATCGTCGGCTTCAACGACATGCTGTTCATCGACAAGCTGCGGCCGCCGCTGACCTCCGTGCGGGTGCCGCAGCGGGAGATCGGGTTTGCGGCGGCCGGCCTGCTGCTCGACCAGCTCGGCGACGACCCGCCAGCTCCCCGTGACGTGATGCTCGAGCCCACGCTGGTCGTGCGCGGCTCGACGGCGCCGCCACGCACGCGCTAGCGGGTCTCCCGCAAACCTGGCCCACCTGGAATGGCTTGGAGGCTCGCCCGGCCGCTCGCCCAGCCTGGCGGAGCGTCTCCCGGCGACCAAAACGTCGACAGCGAG
>WQWK01000002.1 GCA_009785395.1 Conexibacteraceae bacterium | reverse complement strand
TGAGCTTCGGCTCAAGAAATTCTCCACGCTCCGATAGGCTCCAATACTCTGAAATGACGGTGGCCCGCAATGACCGCAACTGACGAACCGCCACGCCGCCGCGGCCGGCCTCCCTCGGGCGGCCGCGAGGCGATCCTCGACGCGACCCTCGCAGTGCTGCGCGAGGACGGCATCGCGAACCTGACCAGCCGCGCAGTGGCGGCCCGGGCTGGTGTCTCCGATGCCAGCGTGTACTACCACTTCCGGGACCGGGCCGGACTGCTGCAGGCCGTGTTCGAGCACGGCATGAAGCCGCTGATGTTCATGTCCGGGCTCGACCCCGAGCAGCTGGACCCGCCGACCGTGATCCGCGGCGCCTGCGCGGCGCTGGAGCAGTTCTTCGACGATGTGCTCCCGGTCCTGCACGCCGCGCAGGCCGACCCGGAGCTGCGGGCACCGCTCGCCGACTACATCGAAACCAACAACCTCGGCCCGCACATTGGCGTCGCCCTGCTCGGGTCATACCTCCGCGCCGAGCAGGAGGCGGGACGCGTCAACCCGGACATCGACCCCGACGCCGTCGCGCTGCTGATCATCGACACCGCCTTCGGCCGCGCCGCGCGCCGGCAGATGCTCCTGCGCAACGAGGAGAACCTGCCTTCGCCGGAGGCGCTGCTGGACGAGATCAGGCGGCTGATCGCGGTCAGCTGACCGCGGCGCCCGTACGCCCGTCCGAAAGGCTCGCAAGCGCCGCGTTCAGCGTCGCCGACGGTCGCATCGCGGCCGCGACCAGCTCCTGGTCCGGGTGGTAGTAGCCGCCAATCGCAACCGCCCGGCCCTGCACCTCGGACAGCTCGGTGACGATCTGCTGCTCGTCGGCCGCCAGCTGCTCGGCCAGCGGCCTGAAGCGCTCCGCCAGCTCCGCGTCGTGCGTCTGCGCGGCCAGCTCCCGCGCCCAATACAAAGCCAGGTAGAAATGGCTGCCGCGATTGTCTAGCTCGCCGGCCCGGCGCAGCGGTGAGCGGCGCTCCTCGAGCACGCTGCCGGTGGCACGGTCGAGCGTGTCCGCCAGCACCTGCGCGCGCGTGTTGCCGGTCTTCTCGGCGAGCAGCTCGAACGACACCGCCAGCGCCAGGAACTCTCCGAGCGAGTCCCAGCGCAGATGGTTCTCCTTGACGAACTGCTGCACGTGCTTGGGCGCCGATCCGCCGGCGCCCGTCTCGAACATGCCGCCGCCGTCCATCAGCGGCACGATCGAGAGCATCTTCGCGCTGGTCCCCAGCTCGAGGATCGGGAACAGGTCCGTGAGGTAGTCACGCAGCACGTTGCCGGTGACCGAGATCGTGTCCTCGCCGGCACGCGCCCGGGCCAGCGTGAAGCGTGTCGCCTCGCCGATCGGCAGGATCTCGATCTCGAGCCCGTCGGTGTCCAGCGCGGCGAGCGCGGGCTGCACCTTCTTCAAAAGCTCGGCGTCATGTGCGCGGGTCTCGTCGAGCCAGAACACCGCCGGGGCGCCGGTGGCGCGAGCACGTGCAACGGCGAGCCGCACCCAGTCCTGGATCGGCGCGTCCTTGGTCTGGCAGGCTCGCCAGATGTCACCGGGCGCGACCTCGTGCTCGATCAGCGTGTTGCCGTCCGCGTCGACGATCCGCACCCGCCCGGCGCGCTCGACCTCGAAGGTCTTGTCGTGCGAGCCGTACTCCTCAGCCGCCTGCGCCATCAGCCCGACGTTCGGGGTCGTCCCCATCGTCGCGGGGTCGAAGGCGCCGTGCAGCCGGCAGTCCTCGAGCGTCTCGGCGTACAGCGGCGCGTACGAGTGGTCGGGGATCACGTACTTGGTGTCCTGCTGCTCGCCGCCTGAGTTCCACATCTGGCCGGAGGCGCGGATCGCGGCCGGCATCGACGCGTCGATGATCACGTCGCTTGGCACGTGCAGGTTGGTGATGCCGCGGTCGGAGTCGACCATCGCCAGCCCGGGCTTCGCGTCCGAGTGGGGGATCTCGGTGCCGGCCGGCAGCGCGCCGAGCCCGTCGTTGGGGTTCCACCCAGGTGTGCCGACAAGCTCCGGGAAGAAGCTCGTGACCGCGTGGCCGAAGATGATCGGGTCGGAGACCTTCATCATCGTCGCCTTCAAATGCACGGAGAACAGCACGCCCTGGCGCGCCGCGTCCGCGATCTGCTCTGCGAGGAACGCATCGAGCGCCGCCGCGTGCATCACCGCGCCGTCGATCACCTCACCGGCCAGCAGCGGCGCGTCGTCGCGCAGCACCGTCACCGTCCCGTCGGTCGCGACATGCTCGATCCGGAAGGTCGTAGCCTCCGGCACCGTCACCGACCTCTCGGTCGTGCGGAAGTCACCGTCGCTCATCGTCGCCACATGCGACCTGGAGTCCGGCGACCACGCGCCCATCGAGTGCGGGTGCTTGCGCGCGTAGGCCTTCACCGAGGCGGGCGCGCGGCGGTCGGAGTTGCCCTCGCGCAGGACCGGGTTGACGGCGCTCCCCTTGACCCGGTCATACCGCGCGCGCGTGTCCCGCTCCTCATCGGTGGCGGGGTTGTCCGCGTAGTCCGGAACCGCGAAGCCCTGGTCCTGAAGCTCCTTGATCGCAGCCTTCAGCTGGGGCACCGAGGCGCTGATGTTCGGCAGCTTGATGATGTTCGCCTCGGGCGTCTTGGCGAGCGCGCCCAGCTCGGCGAGGTCATCGGAGGCGAACTGGTCCGCCGTCAGCCGGTCGGGAAAGTGCGCGAGGATACGCCCGGCGAGCGAAATGTCGCGGGTTTCGAGCTCGATGTCGGCAGCCCCGGCGAACGCGGTCACGATCGGCAGCAGCGACGCGGTCGCGAGCGCCGGCGCCTCGTCGGTGTGGGTGTAGATGATCTTCATGCTGGCGAGCACACTAGCTACCCTCACGGGATGCTCGCAGCGATACCCCCGGCCGCGCATACCGCTCATCCTTCCCGTGCCCTCCCGCTGTCGGGCACGGTCATCGGCATCGATCCCGGTCACAACGGCCACAACTGGAGCGCGCCGAGCTTCATCAACCACCTTGTCTGGAACGGCCGTGAGATGGAGACCTGCGACACGACCGGCACCGCGACCGCCGGCGGCTTCACCGAGGCGCAGTTCAACTGGGACGTCGCCTCCTACCTGACCGGCGACCTGCAGGCCCGTGGCGCCAAGGTCGTGCTCACGCGCCACGGCAACACCGGCGTCGGCCCGTGCGTGAATACGCGCGCGAAGATCATCGACGACGCCCACGCCAAGGTCGCAATCGACATCCACGCCGATGGCGGCCCGGTCTCAGGCCGCGGCTTCGCGATCCTCGAGCCCGTCGCCGACAGGACCAACGCCAGGGTCATCGGGGCATCGGACCGGTTCGCGAAAATCCTGCGCTCGAGCTTCAGCTCCGGCACCGGGATGCCGGTCTCGACCTATGACGGCGTCGACGGCCTGCAGCCCCGCGATGACCTTGCCGGCCTCAACCTCACGACCGTCCCCAAGGTCCTGATCGAGTGCGGCAATATGCGCAACCCCACCGACGCCGCGATCCTCGCGACCACCTCCTTCCAGAAGAAGGCGGCCGCCGCGATCGCCGCCGCGATGCTGAAGTTCCTCGGTCGCTAGTGCCCTGAGTCCCAAATTCGACGGCGGCTTCGCGGCGTCTGACGCGCGTGGCGCCACCCGATTCGCGGCAGATACCACCAGTATCTGCCTTGCGAATCGTGCGTCCCCACACATGCCCATCCACTCGCGAAATCTGCTCGCGAATTTACGACTCACGACAACTAGACCCGCGCGGCCATCGACCGCCCGGCCATCCTGCCGCTGAACAGGCAGCCGCCGAGGAAGGTGCCCTCCAGCGCGTTGTACCCGTGCATGCCCCCGCCGCCGAAGCCTGCCGCCTCGCCGGCCGCCCAGAGCCCCGTCAGCGGCTCACCGCCGGGCATCAGGACACGCGCCTCGAGGTCGGTCTCGAGACCCCCGAGCGTCTTGCGGGTCAGCACGTGCAGCCGGACCGCGATCAACGGCCCGGCCGCGGGATCGAGCAGGCGGTGCGGCGCGACCACGCGGCTCACCCGATCGGGCAGGTAGCGGCGCGCGGCGCGGATCGCCATCAGCTGCAGGTCCTTGCCGTACGGGTTCGCGACCTCACGGTCGCGGGCGAGCACGACGCGTTCAACGTCCTCATAACTGAGCAGCGTCTCGCCGGTGAGGCCGTTCATGCCGGCCACCAGCTCGCGCAGGCTGTGTGCGACGACGAAGTCCTCGCCGTGGTCGAGGAACGCCTGGATCGGCGCCGGCACGTCCGGCAACAGCCGCGAGCGCACCGTCGCCTCGATGTCCTTGCCGGTGATGTCGGGGTTCTGCTCGGAGCCGGACAGCGCGAACTCGCGCGCGATGATGCGGCGGTTCAAAACGAACCAGGTGTGGTCATGGCCCGTGCGCCCGATGAACCCCAGCGTCGCCACCGTGTCGAATCCCGGGAACAGCGGCGCCGGCAGGCGCCTGCCGACAGCGTCCAGCCACAGCGACGAGGGCGCCGGCAGGATCCGGATCCCGTGGTTCTCCCAGATCGGATTCCAGTTGCGGATCCCCTCCGTGTAGTGCCACATGCGATCGCGGCCGATCCACGAAGCGCCGGCGCGCTCGGCCACGCCGAGCATGCGCCCGTCCGTGCTCGCCGGCACGCCCGCAACCATCTCCCGCGGCGGCGGCCCGAGCCTCTCCGAAGGCCAGTAGCGACGCACCAGGTCGAGGTTGCCGCCGATGCCGCCGCTCGACACGAGCACGGCACCGGCATGAGCCTCGAACCGGCCGATCACCTCACGTGAGCTCGCAACCCCGCGGCCGACGAGCGAGCGTGCCAGCACCGCGCCTGCCACCCCCACGACGCGCCCGTCTGTGACCAGCAGCTCGTCGACGCGGTGGCGGAACGCCAGCGCCACGCGCCCCTCCGCCGCCGCGGCGCGCACACGCTGCTCGAACGGCTCTACGACGGCCGGGCCCGTGCCCCAGGCGAGATGGAAGCGCGGCACCGAGTTGCCGTGCCCGAGCGCATCGCCGCCGCCGCGCTCCGCCCAGCCCGGGCTCGGCAGGACGCGGATGCCCAGGGACCGCAGCCAGTCGCGCTTCTCGGTCGCGGCGAACTCGACGTAGGCGCGCGCGAAGCGCCGAGGCTGCTCGTCCTCGGGCCGGTCGAACCCGGCGCTGCCCAGCCAGTCGGACCAGGCGAGATCGAACGAGTCGTGGATCCGGGCCCGGCGCTGCTCGGGCGAGTCGACGAAGAACAGCCCGCCGAGCGACCAGAATGCCTGGCCGCCGAGCGACGCCTCGGGCTCCTGATCGAGCAGCAGCACGCGCTTGCCGGCCGCGGCCAGCTCGGATGTCGCGACCAGCCCGGCCAAACCACCGCCAACCACGATCGCGTCGGCGTGCAGCTGTGCGGTGCTCACAGCCGGGCCGGGTGCAGGGTCACAACCCGGCCGGGTGCAGGGTCTGGTTGAAGCTCTTCAGGTAGGACTCGCTGGGGGCGGGCATCGGGTGCACCTGATTGGCGCCGCCGTCCGCGGCGTCGCCGCCGCTCTCCCACCACTGGCCGTCGATGTCGATGATCACGTGCTCGTCGCCGATGGTGTTGTCGAGCGTCGGCACCAGGTTCGTGGTGTAGGTGGTCTTCCACTCGCCGACCCACCTCGGCAGCGTGATCTGGACCGACTGGCTGGACAGCGCCTGCCGGCCCTTGTCGACGTGGACTCCGGCGGTGGCCGGGTTCACCAGCGACTTGACCATCTTCTTCTTCTTCACCCAGACCTTGACGGCTGCGATCGTGCGGTCGTACATCGTCACGTACTTGCCGGGGCCGTTGAGGATCCCCGGCTGGCCGGGCAGCGTCTGGGTCGTCTGCGGGGCTGTCAGGTAGCCGGCCGAGTGCAGGACGTCGGAGACGAAGCCCGAGCAGTCGTAGCCGGGCCCGACCACCCAGGCCGGGCTGGTGTGACCGCCACCCCAGATGTAGGGCAGGCCGTTGAGCAGGTGGGCCTGGTTCTGCATCGCGGCGATCTTGGCCGCTGCAGGGGCGCTGCTGGTGACCGTCCCGCCCATCTGCTGGGCGAGTGTGAGCGCTGCCTGCGAGGTCACCGCGCTGCCACTCGAGAACTTGGAGACGGCGGCTGCGGGGCTGGTGGTGGCGCCGTCGGCGGCCAGACGCTGTGCGTCCGCCACCAGCTCGGTGCTCGGCTGCGCGGCGGCCGCGACCCCGTCGGCGAGCACGCGCGCGTTGACCGCGCCCAGGCCGGTGGCGGCGTCCTGACCGACTGCACCGATCACCTTCGAGCTCTGCCCGGCGAGCGCGTTCACGTAACCGCCGTTCATGTACTCGACCGCCGCCAGCACCCGCCACGGGATGTGGGTCTGCGCGGCGATCGCCCGGTAGGCGCCGGCGAGGTAGGCCGGCGGCTCGTAGCCGGTGCCACCGTCGACCATGCTGGTCAGGTCGGAAAGCGTGAAGTCGTGCACGTTGGACGCCGCCGCGGGCGCGGTTGGCGCGCGCGTGACGGGTACGCGATAAACGGCCGACGCGGATTTGAGCGTACCGGCGGCCACCAGCCTGGCGCCGCCCGAGCTCACCGCCGCGTCCGGCGCGCTCGCGATCGGCACGCGGCGTGACCCCGGCCACTCGGCATGGGCCGGCGCGCCGCCCGCGCCCACCGCGCCGCCCGCGTCCGCGTCCGGGCGCCCCGCACCGCCCTGGATCACGACGTAGACGACGCTCGCGGTCAGCACGGCGGCGATCAGCGCGAGGATCCCGGCCCGCGTACCCCTGCCCGGCAGCATTCTGAGCATCGCGCTGCCACCGGCCGCCGCCTGCAGGCGCGGGCCGATCTGCAGGGCCGGCACAGACTGGTCCTCAGGCGTTTGACGTATCGGTGGCGACATCGGTTTGCATGGTTGCAGTTCCCACGGCGCTATGTACGCCCGTCCGCGCGGGCGTACTGGTGGTTTACCAGTTCGCGCTTGAGCACCTTGCCAGTGGGGTTGCGCGGCAATTCGTCCAGGAACACGACATCACGCGGCACCTTGTAGTTCGCCAGGTTGTCACGCACGTACTCCTTGATCAAATCCTCGGTGAGCTCGGCACCCGGGCGGGGTACGACGTAGGCGTTCAGCCGCTGACCGAACGCGGCGTCCGGTACGCCGACGGCCGCCGCCTCGAGCACGGCCGGGTGCAGGTGCAGCAGCTCCTCGACCTCGCGCGGGAACACGTTCTCTCCGCCCGAGATGATCATCTCGTCATCACGCCCGTCGATGAACAGGCGCCCCTCTGCGTCGAAGTGGCCGACGTCCCCGGAGGACAGCAGCCCACGGACCCGTTCCTTGTCGCCGCCGCCGGTATAGCCCTCGAACGCGAGCATGTGCCCGACGAAGATGCGCCCGGTCTTCCCTCCGGGGAGCTCCTCGCCGTCCGGGCCGAGGATCCTGACCACGGCCCCGCGCACGACGCGGCCGACCGTGCCGGGCGCAGCGACGATGTCCGCGGGCGTCGCGATCGTCGCGTAGGCGATCTCCGTGGAGCCGTAGAGGTTGTAGAGCACCGGGCCGAAGGCGGAGTGCGCGCGCCGGGACAGGTCTGTCCCGAGCTGCGACCCGCTCACGTAGATGATCCGCAGCCGCGAGAGGTCCCGGCCCTGCCAATGCTCGGGTCCGAGCGCCAGCACGCGCTGCAGCATCACCGGCACGACGACCCAGGTGGTGACGCGGTGGCGGTCGAGGCTCGCGAGGACCTCCTCCTCGGCGAACCGGCGCTGCAACACGATCGTGGCGCCAAGGCCGACCTGCATCAACCCCTGCGTGAACCCGAACGCATGGAACAGCGGCGCCGAGATCAGCGCGGTGTCGCCCGTGTGGAACGGGATCTTGCTCATCGGCCCACCGATCGGTGAGAGCGAGAGCGGCACGTCGCGGCCGGCGCCCTTGGGGGTGCCGGTGGTGCCGCTCGTCAGGATCACCACGCGCGGCGCGCGCGCCGGCTTGGGAGGCATGCGCGCAGGCGCCGAGGCGATCAGGGCCGCGAGCGTGTCGTCGTCACCCTCGCGCGTGTCGGTCCAGGCGCGGAAACGACCGTGTCGCAGCTCGAGCCCGCTCACCGAGGCCTCGAACTCCTCGTCGTAAACGACCAGGTCGATGCCCTCGCGGGCGGACACCTCGCTGACCTGCGGGCCCGCGAAGCCGGTGTTCAAGAGGATCACGCGAGCGCCGCATCTGGCCGCGGCGAACAGCGCCTCGAGAAAGCCCCGGTGGTTGCGGGTCAAGATCGCGACACCGTCGCCCGGCTTCAGGCCACGGTCGATCCACGCGGTCGCGAGCGCGTTGACACGGTTGTCCAGTTCGCGATAGGTCACGCTGCCGCGCTCGTCGATCACAGCCGGCCTGTCGGCATGGCGGATCGCGGCGACCGCCGGACCGGCGCCGAGCATCCCGTAATCGATGAACGCCCGCACAGACCGCACCAGCCGCTGCGGGGACTCGATTGCGAACATCCCGCTGCGGAAGCAGTAGCCGAGGTAACAGGCCTCGTTGGCGATCCGGCTCGCGAGCTTCTCGCCCCTTGCGATCCTCTCGACACCGACGAGCTTCTCGGCCCTCGCCAGCACCTCGTCGCCGGGCGGGATCGATCTCATGCGGCCAAGTTAGCGAGTAATCGCCCGCTTGGACGGCCGGGCCTGAGGGGGAGCCCTGGTACACCCGTCCGGGCGTACCAGCCCCGTCCGGGCGTACTAGCCGGTCTTGGTCGTCGTCGACGTCGTCGTGGTCTTGGTGGTCGACGACGTCGTGGGCGTCGTCGCGGCCGACGCGGCCTTCACGGCGCCGTAGGTGACCGTGCCGCGGTTGTCGACCTCGACGCACACCGTCGAGTTGCAGGAGATGGCGCTGGCCGTCCCCTGCGACGCCTTCTTCAGCGGCTTGCCGACGCTCCAGCCGCCGCGCACCGGCGAGCCGGTCGTATACACGTTGGACGCGCCGTCGACGGCCACGCAGAGGTTGCGCTCGGGGCAGGCGACGCCGTCGACCAGCTGGGCGCTGACCGCGGGCGGGTCTGAGCCGATCTGCGACCCGGCCCAGAGGGTCGCGCTCGTCGACGGCTGCGACGAGGCGCTGGCGAGGCCGACACCGGCATCGCCGTACCCGACGCTGACACACAGCTGCGCTGTGTTGCAGGTCACGCCGGAGATCAGGGCGGGGCTGCTCGAGAGCGTGCCCATCGGCTTCCAGCTGCTCGCGCCGCTCGTGGGGGCGACGGAGACGAAGCGCTCGCTGCCGCCGATCACGCAGAGCGTCGTCGACTCGCACGAAACCGAGTCGAGCGTCACGCCCGTGGCGACCGTCGCCAGCGTCCAGGCGGTCGCGGGACCGCTCGGGTCGGTCGTGTAGGCGACCTGGCCGTTGGCGGCGTTGTCGACCGCGACACAGAAGTTGTTGGTCGGGCAGGAGACCCCGGAGAGGCCTGCGTAGCCGCCGCCCGGCTGGGTGGCGGTGGCGATCCGGACCGGCTTGCTCCAGGCCTTGACGCCGCCCAGCGGCCTGGAGGTGTGCATCACCTGACCGGCCGCGTCGACGGCGACGCAGAAGCTGGTCGTGGGGCAGGAGACGCCGGTGATCGCGTTGCCCCTGTCGATGTTCTCGCGCGTCCAGCCCGATGCGGGGCGCGACGGGTGGGCGGTCGCCCACACGCCGCCCTTGACGTCACCGACGACGCACAGCAGTGCCGTCGCTGCGGTGGTGGGTGTGGCGGTCGTGGTCGCGCCACCGCTGGGCGCGCAGGAGACCGCGTCAAAGGCGCCGCCCTTGTTCGGGTTCTCGAGCGCATGCGACTTGCCCCACTTGATCACCGACGACGAGCCGGCGGCGCTCGCGATCGCCGGAACGGCCACGCATGCGGCCAGAACGGCGATCAGCGGAAGGATTCGCTTGAGGCTGGTCAGTGTTGAACTCATCGACGGCAAGGAAGTGCGTAGTTCTAGCAGCCGGATTCGCGGATTCAGCAGCAAAGCGTGCAGAAATGGTGGCCGCGTCCCCGGCGGGTTACTGCGATGTGAAACCCACAGCAAGGCTAAAGGTTGCGGGACTGACCATAGCCAGCTTCTGTTAGGGGTCCGTGTGGAAATCAGGGAACGGTGAGTCCGACCGTCGCCGCAGCGGTGTCGATCGCGTCGATCAGCTCGTCCAGCGCCGCCCACACCGCGTGGCTGAGCATCTCCGGGTGTGCGCGCACGAGCTCGCGGTGGAGCCGGCGCAGCCCCGGAAACGGCTGCGGCTCGGAGTCGCGTTCGACCTCAGCGAGCACCGTGAGCGCCTCGCCGAGACCAGCCTGGAGCGGCGCCAGCAGCGGCACCGGCCCGCGGTCGGGCATCGCCGCGATGTCAAGCCGCAGAACGTGGACTCCGTACACGACGCGCCGCATCGTTGCCAGCACGGCCGCGGCGACGCTCACATCCGCCTGACCGCGACGCGCCGGCTCGCTGCGGGCCAGCCCGATCGCCGCGTCGGCGTCCGCGGACGCGAGTCGCGCATCGCGCGCGAGCGTGCGCAGCTGCGTCTCCGGCATGCGCCTGCCGGTCGTCAGCCCGCCGAGGACCGCGTCCAGGTAGACATGCTGGGCATCGGCGAGCCTGGCGAGCAGCGGGCCGGTCGAGAGCGCCGACCAGGTGGGCCACAGCGCATAGGCGATCAGGCCGATCGTGCCGCCGATCGCAGTGTCGATCCCGCGGTCCAGCGCCGTCTGCGCCGTGTCCGGCGCGACCGCGTGCAGGAGGAAGACCACCACCCCTGTCAGCATCGCGATGCCGGCGGCGAAGCTCGCGGGGAAGACCGCGTAGGTGCACCAGGCGAGCGCGGCCACGACCGCGACCACCCCCCAGCCGCTCGGATCGATCGCGACCGCGATCAGCGTCGCGACCACCACGCCGGCGATCGTTCCGAGCACACGCTCGACCCCCCGCGTGAACGTCTGGCCGAAGTCGGGCCGCAGCACCGTCGACGCCGCCACGACCGCCCAGTAGGCGCGCGGCAGCGCCACCCGCTGGACCAGCAGCTCGGTCAGCGCGACCACGACCGCGAGCCGGACCGCGTGGCGCCCCGGCGCGGTGTGCAGTGTCGTGGCGGTGCGCATGCGGCGCGCGTCGGCCACGAGCTGACGCGCGATCAGGCGGACCCCGAGACTCGGCCGGCCCACCGGGATCGTGAGCCCGCTGCGAGCCGGCGCCGGCATGGCGGCGGCCATGCGGGCCGCCGCCGTCACCTGGCCGATCAGCGCTGACATCCGCTCCTCCAAAGCAGGCGATGCGAGCGGCTCGCGCGTCGCCCCCCACTCGCTGACATCCGCCGCCTCGGCCGGCAGCGCAGCCAGGGTCGCCGTGTCGCCGTCGATCGCGGCGACCGTCAGCACCAGCAGCTGCCGCACACGCGCGAGTGCGGCGTCCACCTCGCCGGCCAGGGCCTCGCTGAGGTCGGGACTCGTGCGTCGCAGCTGGGCCAGCAGCGTGCTCAGGGCGATCAGCTCGAGGCGGATGCGCCGGCCCTGGCTGACGAGCCCGGAGAGCGCGTCGCGAGCCGGATCGGCAAGCAGCGCGGGCGCGGCGAGCGCGCTCTCGGCGTCGTCGAGCGCCGCCGCGGCCGGCAGCGACGAGGGCCCGACCTGGGCGGTGAAGTCGGCCAGCGCGCGGAACGCCGCAGCCGGCGCCGCCCGCTCGTGGCGCCGCGCCAGCGGCGTCGCCACGACCGCCGCGAACAGCACCTGGGCGCCGCCACCGGCGAGCACGAGCCCAGTGAGCGCGAGCGCGTGCGGCACGCTCAGCGGGAAGCGGCCGAACACGATGAACGCGATGATCGACTGCGTCCCGGTCACGATCCCGCGGCGGCCCAGCGACGCCGCGCTGCCCGCGAGCAGGCAGAAGATCACCAGCACCAGCAGGTGCAGCCACGCCCAGTGGCCGCTCAGCGTGCCCGCCAGCGTCGACACTCCGAGCGCCACCGCCGCGCCGGCCATGGTCCCGAGCGGCGGCACCAGCGGCCCGTCGCCGGCCCGCCAGGCGACGCCCGTGAGCATCGCCCCGACGCCCATCGTCACCGCCGCCGTCGGCGAGCCGAGCGCGGTCCCGAGCGCGAGCATGCCCGCGACCGGGATCGCCGCGATCACGCCCGCGCGAGCCGAGATCTGGGCGCGATCGAACCGGCCGGCCCGGCGCACCGCCCGGGTCACGGCCACTGTCCGCCCGGAGCGGTCGGCAGCAGCTCGCGGCCCGGCCGAGGCGCTCACGGCTTCAGCACGATCTTGCCGGGCGGGTGGCCGTGCTCGAGCAGCGTGTAGGCGTCGCGAACCCGCTCGAGCCCGAAGACGCCCGCGATCGGCAGCTCGAGCTCCCCGGCGGCGATCAGCTCGGCTACCTCGCCCACGACCTCGACCGTCGCCGCGGCGTCGGAGCCGTCGGTCTTGACGCCATGACGCTCGCCCGCGTCGTAGTCGGCGATCGTGTTGATGCGCGCGGGCGCGATCCCAAGTTCGAGCCCGAGCTCGACGTAGCCGCGTCCGACCGTGTCGATCAGCGCCGTGGGCTTTTCGCTTCCGGCGGCGGCGTGCGTTGCCGCCGCCGTCTCCAGACGCTCGCGCAGGCCGTCCCCGTAGGCGACGGCGTCGATGTCGCGCGAGCGCAGCCAGGGGTGGCCGGCCTCCGAGGCGATGCCGATGACCACAGCGCCACGCCGCCGCGCGAGCTGCGCGGCGAGCCCGCCGACACCGCCCGCGGCACCCGCGACGATCACGCGGTCGCCCGGGCCGGCGCCGACCGCGGCGACGCACGCGTACGCCGCGGTGGCGACGGCCCACAGCCCGCCTGCGACCTCCCAGGGGAGTGCGGCGGGACGCGCCAGCACGCGCGTCTGCGAAACCAGCGCATAGTCCGCCTGGGCGCCGCGCCTGCCGGTGGTGCCGAGGACCTCAGCGCCTGTCCTGAAGCCGGTCACGCCGGGGCCGGCCGCGGTGACGATCCCGGCCACGTCGGTGCCCTGCGCGGCCGGGAAGCTGACGGGGATGTGCCCCTCGAACAGACCGCTGCGCAGCTTGGTCTCGAACGGGTTGAGGCCGGCCGCCCTGACCTGCAGGAGCAACTGACCCTCGCCGGGTTCCGGAGGCTCGACCTCGATCACGTGCAGCACGTCGATTCCGCCGTACTCGTCGAATCTCACAGCGCGTGGCATCGTCGTCGGCCTCCTTGGCAGCTGGTCCCCCGAGACTGTCGCAAACTCGGGCCTGGCGCGAGGCGCTAGTGCCCTGAGTCCCAAATTCGACGTCAGTCGGCCGCGTGCTCGGCCGTGAGCAGGGTCCGCGCCTCAAACCCGGCGACGACGGCGATCGCGAGCGCGACGACGCGATCAGACCACCACCAGCCGAACGCGGCGTCGAGCTCGAGCCCGACCAGCGCCAGCGCCGCGGTGCTCGCTCCGATAGCACTCAGTGTGCTGTCGCCCTTGAGTGCGTGGCTGCCGAGCCTGATCGCGGTCCGCCGTTTCTGCAACGCGAGCGGCGCGAGCACGCAGAACGAGACCGCCGCGGAGATCACCGCGAGCGCGCCGTGGCCGGGGTGGCTGCCGGCGGCGAGCGCCTGGATCGACTCGAACGCGAGCACGACACCGATGATCCCGAGCGCCGCGGCGACCGCGACCGCCGCCCGCTCCTCTACCTGCTGGGCCCGCTCGGGGTCGGTGCGCTCGGTGCGGAAGCGCCAGACGAGGACCGCCGACCCGGTCACGTCGGCGAGTACCGAGAGCCCGGCGGCGAGCACACCGAGGCTGTGCTCGCTGAGCCCCGCCCCAACCGAGACCGCCCCGGAGATGAGCCCGAAGACGATCGACGCCCACGACAGATGCAGCGCGTGCGTGAGCAGCGCAGAGCGGCTAGGCGTCGGCATGTCCACCCGGTGCAATCGTATAGTGCCGCCGCGCCGGACGCGTCCGGCGGCTCAGATCGCACCGGTGAGCACGAGCGCGCCGATCACCGCGAGCACCGCCGCCGTCAGCAGGTTGCCCCAGCGCTCGAGCCACGCGCCTTTGACGCGCAGGCCGCTGAAGTAGGCGAGCAGCGTGAGCGTCATGATCGTCCCGATCGTGACGGCGGCGAAGACCACGACCGATGCGACCACGGTGGCGGCGCCGGCCGCGGTCGCGGCCAGGAACACCGGCAGGATCGTGAGGTCGGGTGAGGCGGCGGCGCCGAACGGGACCATGACGGCAGCGAGCCCGGAGAGCCCGGCCCGCCCGTGCTGGTGGTCGTCGTCGTGCTGGTGGTCGTCGTCGTGGTCGTCGTCGTGCTCGTGGTCGTGGCTGTGCCCTCCGGGCCCGTGGTGGTGGCCGCGGCCCGCCAGTTCGGCGATCGCGAAGCCGATCGCGGTCGCCAGCAGGATCACGCCGACGATCGTGTCCTCGGCACCCCTGATCGCGGAGCGGAACTGCAGGCCGATGAGGATCACGACCGCGCCCAGCAGCAGCGAGACCAGCACATGCGCGACGCCGGCCAGCCCCGAGAGCCGCGCCACGCGCGCCACCGGATAGCGCCGGGTGCGCCCGAGCACAGCGAGCGGCACCCAGTGGTCGGGCAGGACCGCGTGGCCGAGGCCGACGCCCGCGGCGGCCGCGAGCAGCGCCGGCGCCGCGACGCTCATGCGGCCACCTCGTCCGAGCGCGCGGCGAGTCCCAGCCGCAGATGCTCGGCGTGCGCAAGCGCCTGCGCGAGCAGCCCGGCGACATGATCGTCGTGCAGCGCGTAGATGACCTGCCGGCCCCGGCGGTCACCGACGACGAGCCCGAGGTGCCGGAGCACCCGCAGCTGCTGCGACACGGCCGATTGCTCCATCTCGACCGCGTCCGCGAGCTCGCCCACAGAGCAGGCGCCGGCGCTCAGCCGGCTGAGGATGCGCACGCGGCTGGTGGTCGCCAGCGCCGCCATCGTCTCCGCGACGGCGCGCGCCTCCGGGGCGCCCAGCGCGCTGAGGTCGAGCTCATGGCGTCTCATGCATAGATGATTGCATGAGCAGACGTTCAGATGACTTCGAGGCCGCTCAAATAGCAAGCGCCGTCGGCCCGAAAGTCGCGGTGTTGACGCTCACGCACAGAACTCGCTTGACGCCGCTCCGGAAAGTGCGCTATACCCTTGTCCGCACTGGTCTAGACCATTGACGGGGCCCGGTCGCGGAAGTGACCCAAAGAGGGTAGTAGCGATGGAATGGACCAAGAGTTCACCGACACGGCAATGCGATGACCCCCAACGGCACCAGCACGACACCTGAGACAGCCGCCGCAGCGGCCGAGCACCCCGCGGCCACCGAGCCCAAGTACTACACGGTCAAGCGCCACCTGCTCGAGTTCATCGGCTCGCTCGATCCCGGTTCGGCGGTGCCGACCGAGCGCGAGCTCGCGACCGAGCTGCAGACCTCGCGCACCACGGTCCGCCAGGCGCTCGGTGAGCTCGTCGTCGAGGGCCGGCTCGTGCGCCGGCAGGGCTCCGGCACATACGTGGCTGAGCCCAAGATCACCTGGCCGCTGTATCTGGCGAGCTTCACCGAGCAGGTCGAGGCCAGCGGCTTCAAGCCCTCGGCGCAGGTGCTAGCAACGCAGCGGATCCCCGCGAACGCCGAGCTGGCGCGGCAGCTCGGCCTGAGGCCGCGGGCGTCGGTCTACAAGATCGAGCGCGTCCGCTTCGCCGACGCGGCACCGATCGCCGTCGAGACCTCCTGGCTCCCGGCCGAACGCTTCCCGGGCCTCACGCGGCACATCCGCCAGCGCGGCTCGCTGCACGCGATCCTCGCCGACACCTACGGCACCACCCTGCGGACCGGCGACGAGTGGATCGAGACCGCGCCCGCGACCCCACGCGAGGCCGGCCCGCTGCAGGTCGACGTGGGCACCCCGATGCTGATCGTCGGCCGCCAGAACTTCGACTCCGACAACACCCCGGTCGAGCTCGGCCGGACCTGGTTCCGCAGCGATCGCGTGACGCTCGTCACCCACCTCGCGACCCAGCGATGACCGCTGAGGCCTCAAACACGACCCAGGGCGCAACCACGGCCCGGCCATGAGCGCCGTCGGCGTCATCGACCGGTCCACACAGCTGCTCGGCGGCGGCCGCGTGGTGACGCCCGCGGGCGTGCTCGATGACGCCTGGGTGCACGTGACGAACGGCCGCATCGCCCGGGTCGGCTCGAGCCGGCCCGACGTCGACGCCCCCGTCGTCGACCTCGCAGGCGCCTGGCTGCTCCCCGGCTACGTCGACCTGCACATGCACGGCGGCGGCGGTCACAGCGTCGCCACCTCAGCCAAGGCGATGGAGGAGGCTGTCGCCTTCCACCGCGGCCACGGCACGACGGCGACGCTGGTCTCGCTGATGACGGCGCCAGAGGAGGCGCTGGTCGAGCAGCTGCAATGGGCGGCCGAGCTCAGCCGCCGCGGCCCGAACGGGCGCGGCCACGTGCTCGGCTCACATCTCGAGGGGCCGTTCCTCTCCCCGCGCCGCTGCGGCGCCCAGAACGAGACGCACATGGTGACGCCGGATCCGCTGCTGCTCGCGCGCCTGCGCGCGGCCGCCGGCGAGACGCTGCGCATGGTCACGATCGCCCCCGAGCTCGACGGCGCGCTGGCGCTGATCCAGTCGCTTCACGCCGACGGCGTGATCGCCGCGATGGGCCACTCCGACGCCACCTACGAGCAGGCGCGCGCCGGCATCCGCGCCGGCGCCCATCACGTCACGCACCTGTTCAACGCGATGCGCCCGCTGCACCATCGCGAGCCCGGCCTGGTCGGCGCCGCCCTTGAGGCGAACCTGACCTGTGAGCTGATCAACGACGGGCGCCACGTGCATACCGCGATCGTGCGCCTGGTTTTCAACCAGATCTCGAGCCCGGTGCTGGTCACCGACGCGATCGACGCCACCGGCGTCGGCGACGGGGAGTTCATCCTCGGCGGCCAGGCGGTCCGCGTGCATGACGGCGAGGCGCGCCTGGCGAGCAGCGGATCGCTGGCCGGCAGCACGCTGACCATGGATCGGGCGCTGCGGCTCGCCGTCAAGGAGGGTGGGCTCAGCGTCGAGCGCGCCTCGGCGGCGGCATCGGGCCATCCCGCCAAGGCGCTCGGGCTCGACGATGAGCTCGGGTCGATCGCCGTCCGCAAGCGTGCGGACTTCGTCGTCCTCGACGATGACCTCGAGGTGACAGCGGTCATGTCCGGCGGCGTTTGGGCAGATTGATCAACAATATTGGTCTAGACAACCGGAAGCTGAACCTGTAGCGTCCCCGACTCGCACACATCAAGTCCCTCATGGGAGGAGCTCAACGGATGAGGAAACGTCTATTCGGGACGAGGCTCGCGGCGCTGACCGCGGCACTCATGGCAGTAGCCGTTGTGGTGGCCGGCAGCGCGACCGCGAAGACCGCATCTAAGGCGAGCGGCGCCGTCACGCTGAAGCTCGTCGTCGCCGACTACGGCACGGGACCGAGCAACACGAGCGCGAAGTACTGGGCCGGGATCGTGAGCGCCTTCGAGAAGGCGAACCCGACTATCAAGGTCAAGATCACCACGATCAGCTGGACGAACTTCGACACCGAAGTCCAGACGATGGTCCAGAACCACAACTACCCGGACATCACCGAGGGTGACTACTTCTCGGCGTACGCCCAGCAGGGCCTCCTGTACACGGCCAGCCAGGTGCTGACCAACCACAAGAACCTGCTGCCGGTGTTCGCCAGCCAGGGCACCTACAAGGGCAAGCAGTACGGGATGCCGTGGACCACGAGCTCGCGCACGCTCTTCTACAACAAGAAGCTGTTCGCGCAGGCGGGCATCAAGTCCGCCCCGACCACCTGGGCGGACGTCCAGAACGACGCCGCCAAGATCAAGGCCCTCGGCAAGATCGGCTTCGGGCTGCCGCTCGGCCCCGAGGAGGCTCAGGCCGAGTCGCTGCTGTGGTTCCTCGGCGACGGCGGCAACTACATGCACGGCACGACCTGGACGATCAACAGCTCCGCGAACGTCACGGCGTTCAACTTCCTCAAGGGCATGGTCTCCGCCGGTGACACCGAGCCCAACCCGGGCACCGTCGACCGCACGCCGCTGTGGGAGAAGTTCGCCGCAGGCGACGTCGGCATGATCAACGGCTCACCCGCGCTGATCCCGATCATCCAGGCGGGCAAGGTGCTGAAGCCCAAGCAGTGGGCGTCGGTGCCGATCGCGGGCAAGAACGGCGCCCTGACCGACACCCTCGGCGTCTGCGACAACGTCGCCGCGTTCAAGAAGAACGGCCACGAGGCCCAGATCAAGAAGTTCCTGGACTTCGCCTACCAGAACAAGTACCAGCTGCAGTTCGACCGCGAGTACGACCTGCTGCCGGCGACGGTCTCGGCCGCCAACGCCCTGAAGTCCGACCCGACGTTCGGCTCGTTCATCAAGGCGCTGCCGCACGCGGTCCAGTACCCGAGCAACACCACCTGGGCACAGGTCAAGACCCAGATCCAGAACACGATCGGCACCGCCGTCACCGGCGATCCGGCGAGTGTCCTGGGCACGCTCCAGCAGACGGCAACGAAGCTGGGGGGCTAGCTCTCTCCTCTAGCCACCGGGGGCGGTGGGTGGGCTAAAAGCCCATCCACCGCCTTCAGCGCTTCACCGTGACCACGCACAACCCGCCCACGAGCTACCGCCGCAGATACCGCCGCGCTCTCCCCGTGCGGGCCGCATACTCGCTGCGGCCGCTGCTCTGGGTTGGACCGGCGATCGGGCTGATCGTCGTTGTCGTGCTGTGGCCGGTCGTGGTGCTCGTCCGCGCCTCGTTCCAGAACATCGCCGCCGACGGCTTCGTCGTCGGCAGTGCCGGCTGGACCAACTACTCCAACCTCTGGCACGAGCCGGCCCTGGCGGGCGTCGTCCTGCGCACGGTGATCTGGGTGGTGGCCGTCGTCAGCGTGACGCTGCTGATCTCGCTCGCCCTGGCCCAGCTCTTCAACCAGCGCTTCCCGTTGCGCCGGGCGGCGCGCACCGCGTTGATCGCCCCCTGGGCAGCGTCGGTGCTGATGACCGCGCTGATCTTCCGCTGGGCGCTCGACCCCTACTCGGGCGCCGTCAACATCATCCTGCACGCGCTCGGTCTCGTGAAGCTGGGCTCGAACACGGCCGACTGGCTCGGCAACCCGACCTGGGCGCTCGTCTGGATGATGATCGTCGCCATCTTCGTGTCGCTGCCGTTCACCACCTACGCGCTGCTCTCAGGGCTGCAGACGATCCCCGACGAGGTCTACGAGGCCGGCCGCGTCGACGGCGCCGACGGCTGGCGCTCCTACCGCACGATCACGCTGCCGCTGCTGCGCCCGGCGATCCTGGTCGCGACCGTCATCAACGTCATCAACGTCTTCAACTCGTTCCCGATCATCTGGGAGATGACCCGTGGCGGCCCCGGCTACGAGACCAGCACGACCACGACCTTCATGTTCATCCTCAAGCAGGCGTTCATCGGCGAGTCGGCGGCGATGTCGGTCGTCAACTTCCTGCTCGTGATCGTCGTGATCCTGGTCTTCCTGCGTGTCACCCGCTGGCGGGAGGCGGTCACTTGAGCGCCCTCGCCGCTGCTTCGGGCGCTCCGGACGCGCCGGACACCTCACCGCAGGCCGCGGCCCCGCGCCCGCACCGGCCCGTGCGCCGCCCCGAGATCAGGCGCCGCACGTTCGTCCTCAGCGTGCTCGCCTATGCGGTCGCGCTGCTGTTCCTGTTGCCGTACCTGGAGATGGTCATCGCGGCCCTGCGCCCGCACGACCAGCTGCTGGCCGCGAACCTGCTGCCGACCCATTTCGACTTCTCGAACTTCACGACGATCTGGGCGACCGGGTTCGGCGGCAACCTGGTCGCGAGCCTGCTGATCGCCGGCGGCGCCACGGCGCTGGTGCTGCTCGTCGCGGTGCCCGCCGCCTACTACTCGGCGCGCCACCGTTTCCGCGGCCGCTCGCTGTTTCTGCTGCTGGTGCTCGCCACGCAGATGCTGCAGCCCGCCGCCATGCTGGTCGGCATCCAGCGCGAGTTCACGAGCTTCAACCTGCCGCCGACGCTCTCGCTGATCTTCGTCAACGGCGGCTTCAACCTGGCGTTCGCGGTCTGGATCCTCAACGCGTACTTCAGCTCGATCCCGGTCGAGCTCGAGGAGGCGGCGATGATCGATGGCACCGGCAGGCTCGGCGCGCTGCGGCGCGTGACGATTCCGCTGGCGATGCCGGGCCTGGTCACGGCCCTGATCTTCACCTTCATCGCCGCCTGGAACGAGTTCATCGTGGCGCTCACCCTGAGTCTCGGCGAGGCCAGCAACCATCAGCCGCTGACGGTCGCGATCAACAGCTACATCGGCGAGTACTCGATCGACTGGGGCCACCTGTTCGCCGGCGCCGTGATCGCCACGATCCCGGTCATCATCCTGTTCGCGGTGATCGAGGGCCGGGTCGTCAGCGGCCTCACCGCCGGCTCGATCAAGTGAGCGCACGCGAGCCGGTGCTCGCTGTCGATGTCGGCGGCACCACGATCAAGGGCGCGGTCGTCGGCGCTGACGGCGCCTTCCTGCACACGCACTCGCGCGCGACGCCCGCGGCGCAGGGCGCCGACGCCGTCATCGCCGCGCTGCTCGAGCTGATCGCCGAGCTGCGGAGCGCGCACGCCGGCCCCGTGGCCGCGGTCGGCGTCGTCGTCCCCGGCCACGTCGACGGCCCGGGCGGGCGCGCGATCTTCTCCGCCAACCTCGGCTTCCGCGACGTGGCGTTGCGCGAGATCGTCGCGCGGGCGACGGGCCTGCCCGCGAGCCTCGAGCACGACGTGCGCGCGGCGGGGGTGGCCGAGGACGCGCTCGGTGTGACCGCCGGCGTGCAGGACTACGTGCTGGCGGTGATCGGAACCGGCATCGCCGCCGTGCTGAAGACCGGCGGCAGGCCCGTCGTCGGCGCGATCAGTCTCCCCGGCGAGCTCGGACACATCCCCGTCTGGCCCGGCGGCGAGCTCTGCAGCTGCGGCCAGCGGGGCTGCCTCGAGCGCTACTCCTCGGCGGCCGCGATCTCCCGCCGCTACGCGCAGCGCGGCGGCGAGGCCGGCCTCTCGGCCGAGCAGGTGCTCGCACGTCGCGCCGCCGACCATCGTGCGCTGCGCGTCTGGGATGAGGCCGTCGAGGCGCTGGCGCTGGCCTTCACGACCTGCGCGTACCTGCTCGACCCCGAGCTGATCGTGATCGCGGGCGGGCTCAGCGCCGCCGGTAACGAGCTGCTCACACCCGTGCAGGAGCAGCTTGCGAAGCTGGTGCTGTGGCGCCCGCCACCGGCCGTGAAGGTCTCACCACTGGGCGGGCGCGCGGGTCTGTTGGGCGCTGCTCTGCTGGCCCGCCAATTGGTATAGTCCAATCCAGTGATGAGTGTCGCCACCGATGAGCCCGGGGCCCTGATGGCGGCCGAGGTCGCCGAGCAGCCGGCGGTGTTCGCGCGGATCCTGGCGGCGCCGGAAGCGCTCACCGCCGCCGCGGCGCGCATCACCGCGGCCGGCCCGCGCTTCGTGCTGATCGCGGCGCGCGGCACCAGCGATCACGCCGGCCTCTACGCCAAGTACCTCGCCGAGGTCCAGATGCAGCTGCCGACGGGCCTCGTCTCCCCCTCCTCGCTGACCATCTACGGCGCCAGGCCCGACATGACCGGGGTGCTGTTCGTCGCGGTCAGCCAGTCGGGCCGCTCGCCCGACCTCGTCGACTCGCTCAGCGTCGCCCGCGCACGCGGCGCGCTCACGCTGGCGGTCACCAACGCGATCGACTC
>WQWK01000001.1 GCA_009785395.1 Conexibacteraceae bacterium | reverse complement strand
TGCACTGCGACGCCTGCTTCAGCGGCGATTACCCGCTGGCCGGCACCGAGGACTCCGGCGGCAAGTTCGCACTCGAGCGCGTCGAGCTACCCGTCGTCTCATGAGCGCCTCATGAAGGTCGCGGTTCTCGCCTCGGGCACCGGGACGAACCTCCAAGCGCTGCTCGATCAGGTTCACCGCCGCGAGGGGATCGAGATCGTCGCGGTTGCCTCCGACAAGCCGGAGGCGCAGGCGCTCGAGCGCGCCGCGGCTGCTGGGGTGCCGACCGCTGTGTTCGAGCGGGCCGCATTCGCCGGAGACCGGCTCGCGCGCGACCGTGCGATGGCCGACTGGCTGCGCGAGCGCGGCACCCAGCTCGTGGTGATGGCCGGGTACATGCAGATCGTCTCCGAGGAGTTCCTCGATCGCTTCCCCGATGCGGTCATCAACCTCCACCCTTCGTTGCTGCCGGCCTTCCCCGGGGCGGACGCCATTGGGCAGGCGATCGCATACGGGGTGAAGGTGTTCGGCGTGACCGTCCACTTCGCCGACGCCGGCGTCGACAGCGGCCCGGTGATCATGCAGCGCTCGATCGAGCTGCCGGACGCGCGCGAGCTTGATGACGTGCGGCCGCAGCTGAACTCGATCGAGTACCAGATCCTGCCCGAGGTCGTGCGACTGTTCGCGCGCGGTGCCGTGCGGATCTCACCGACGCATCCGCGCCGTGTGCTGGTTGGGCCGTCCGCGGTCCTGCCTGAGTCGTGAGCTTGCAGGCGCCGTTGCGGTCGGGTTGCGCCAGTGCCGGATCTGTAGAGTCGCGGGCATATGACCACCACCAACGCTGAGGAGTCACTCCACCCGTCGGCGGAGCCGCTCCAGTCGTCGGAGCCGGGTGAGGTGCAGATCGCCCGCGCCCTGCTGTCGGTCTCCGACAAGTCCGGGATCGTGGAGTTCGCCCAGGGCCTGGTGGAGCTGGGGATCGAGATCATCTCCACCGGTGGGACCCTGCGCGAGCTGAGCGAGGCGGGCGTCCCGGCGCGTTCGATCACGGACCTGACCGGGTTCCCGGAGATCATGGACGGGCGCGTGAAGACGCTGCACCCGAAGCTCTATGCAGGTCTGCTGGCCGTGCGCGACGACCCCGAGCATGTCTCGGCCGCGGTCGCCCAGGAGGTCGAGCCGGTCGACCTGATCTGCGTGAACCTGTACCCGTTCGAGCGCACCGCGGCCACGCGCGGCGTGACCGACGCCGAGGTGATCGAGAACATCGACATCGGCGGCCCGACGATGATCCGCGCGGCGGCCAAGAACTTCGCGTTCGCGGCGCCGGTCACCTCGCCCGTCAGCTATGACGCGGTGCTGGAGGAGCTGCGGGCGTCGGACCGGCGGCTGTCGCTATCGACCCGCGAGCACCTCGCCGCCGAGGCGTTCGCTTATACGGCCCGCTATGACAGCGCGATCACGCGCTGGTTCCAGGAGAAGCACGAGGACTTCCCGCCGCTGCTGGTGCGTGCGTTCGAGCGCGCGCTCGAGCTGCCCTACGGCGAGAACCCGCATCAGCGCGCCGCCTTCTACACGCAGATCGGGGCGCGCACACACGTCCTGTCGCAGGTCGCGCAGCTGGCCGGCAAGGAGCTGTCGTTCAACAACCTGCTCGACCTCGATTCCGCGCGCCAGCTGCTCAGCGAGTTCGTCGTGCCCGCGTGCGTGATCGTCAAGCACAACAACCCGTGCGGCGTGGCGGTCGCGACGACGTCGCTCGAGGCCTACCAGCGGGCGTTCGCGTGTGACCCGACCTCGGCATTCGGCGGGGTGATCGTGCTGAACCGGCGCGTCGACAAGGCGACGGCGCTGGCGATCCACGATCAGTTCGCAGAGGTGGTGCTCGCGCGCGGCTTCGATGATGACGCGCTGGAGGTCTTCACCGACAAGCCGAACATGCGGATCCTCGATGACCGCGAGCGGCGCACGGGCCCCGTCCTGGAGCCGGCGCTGCGGCAGGTCATCGGTGGCATGCTCGTACAGGACCGTGACTCCTCCAACGAGGAGCGCGAGGACATGCAGGTCGTCTCCGGACGGCGTCCGAGCGAGGAGGAGTGGTCGGAGCTGTTGTTCGCCTGGCGGGTCTGCAAGCACGTCAAGTCCAACGCGATCGTGATCGCGCGTGACGGGGCGACGATCGGGCTCGGCGCGGGCCAGATGAGCCGCGTCGACTCGGTCCGGATCGCGATCGAGAAGGCACAGGCGCCGGTGGCCGGCGCGGTGCTCGCGTCCGATGCGTTCTTCCCGTTCCCCGACGGCCCCGAGATCGCGCTGGGCCAGGGCGTGACCGCGATCATCCAGCCGGGTGGCTCGATCCGCGACCCGGCGGTCGTCGAGGCGGTGGATCGCGCCGGCGCGGCGATGGTTTTCACCAACCGGCGCCACTTCCGCCACTGACGCTCGCGCCGGCCCGCTCGTGTGCGCCGATTCAACCCAGATCAAGCGCCTCGGCGGCGACCCGCCGTCACCCTATGAGGATCCCATCGGCTTCAGCCGGGTGGTCAGCGCCGGACCCTGGGTGCTGATCGGCGGCACGACCGCGGTCGACCCGAGCGGGTTCGTCGTCGGCACCACCCCGTACGAGCAGACGCTCGAGGTCCTCCGCAAGCTGCTGCACGAGCTCTCGCGCGTGGGCTTCGGTGCCGAGGATGTGGTGATGACGCGCATGTACGTCACCGACATCTCCCGCTCCGAAGAGGTCGGCCGCGCCCACGGTGAGGTCTTCGGCTCTGTCCGGCCGGTCGCCACGATGGTCGAGGTCAGCGGCCTGATCGACCCGCGCATGCTGGTCGAGATCGAGCTGACCGCCTACCGCGGCTGACGCCCGCTCCCCGTGCCGCCGATCTGCGGCCTGGGGTACCTCTGGAGGCGAATTCGGCCCGATATCCCCTCGATACCGAAACCGATATCGCGCCGAATTCGCGGCTCGACAGGTACCGATCCGCGGACGCTCCTCAAACGCTGCCCCGGGGCATTCGCCCTCACCGACATGACGTGCCACGTCAGGACTGCCATCATCAGAGACCGCGCCGGCGTAGCTCAGTTGGTAGAGCAGCGGACTTTTAATCCGAAGCGCCTGGGTTCGAGTCCCAGCGCCGGCACTGACCCGCCGACCACGTTCATCCCGAGGTCGTCGAGGTCATGCGCGAACTCGGCATCGACCTGTCAGACCGCAAGCCACAGCCGCAGGTTTGAGCGTTCAGATGGCGAAGCTGACCCGCATGGGCTTCTTCGATGGCGACGCCACCGACCATCGGGAGGGGGACGACTCCGGGTTTGGCGCCTCGGGCGACGTTCCGCCGGCGGGCGCCGAGCGTCTGGCGGCGCTGGGCTCGCACGGGATGTTCTCGAGCACCTTGAGCGCCACCGAGTTCGCGCTGCTCTCGGAGCTCGGCCCGCGGCCACTGGCGCAGGTGATGGGCACCTCGGTCTACCAGGTTGGGTGGCAGTACCTCCGACCCGACGCGCAATGGGGCGGCAGCGACTTCCACTGCCGCCTTGATGTCGTCAGTCAGGCGTGGGACGACGCGCGGCGTCTCGCATTCGGCAGGCTGCTCGCCGAGGGACGATCAGTTGGCGCGGACGCGGTTGTGGGGGTGAAGCTGCGGCGCGGCGAGCACGACTGGGCGCGGCGCTCGGTCGACTTCATCGTCAACGGCACCGCGATCCGACTGCCTGACAATGCGCGTGACGGCGGCGACTCGCCGGTGCTGAGCGACCTCTCCGTGCAGGACTACTGGAAGCTCGTCAGCGGCGGTTGGGCTCCGTGCGGCCTGCTCGCCGCCACTGCTGTGTTCTTCGTCTCGCAGGGTTTCTGGACGCGACTCGCTCGTCGCAGTTCGTTCTTCAGGAATCAGGAGCTGATCGAGTTCTCAGACGGTTTCGTTGACGCCCGCCGCGCGGTGGTTGAGGACCTTCATCAACAGGCGCGCACCGCCGGCGCACACGGGGTGGTCGGGGTCACTCTCGACTACCGGCTCGATCGGCGAAAGATCCGGGTCATGCGGATGCGTCAACAGCCGAGCGGTTACGGCGTCGGCACGATCGCCCTGGGTGGCGGCGACGCGCCCATGCAGCGAGGCGGCAGCGATTCCAGAGACGGGATCGTCTTCACCGTCAACGCTGTCGGCACGGGCGTCCGACAGGTGGGGGAGGCGACGCCCTCCCTGACGCCGACCATCATTGGCTTGGGAGCCAGGCCGTGAGCGTCCCCGAACGTCGGCGCGGGCCGCTCACGGGCGTTCCCGAATCCGGCCGCGAGCGCCTGGACCAGAACCGGCGGGGCCTTTTCACGTCGGACCTCACGGTCAACGAGTTCATGTTGATAACCGAGGCGGGGTTCGATCCGCTTGGTCTTGTGGTGGGCAGCTCGATCTACCACATCGGCATCCAGGTCGCGAGCCCCGCCCGGAGCCAGGAGATGACGGTCCTCTCGCAGGCGATGTACAACGCGCGCGAGCATGCGATGACACGCATGGAGGAAGAAGCCGATGATCTCGGAGCCGACGGCATCGTCGGTGTTCGCCTGAAGGTGAGCCGTCATGACCTCGGCGGAAAGATGGCCGAGTTCGTCGCAATCGGCACCGCGGTCAGGCACCGCGAGGGCGTGTTGCATCGAGCACCGAACGGCAAGCCGTTCACGAGCGACCTCTCAGGGCAAGCCTTCTGGACCCTGCTGCGAACAGGTCATCGCCCCGTGGGAATGGTCATGGGCAACTGCGTGTACCACGTCGCTCGTCGCGGCCCGATCCAGACCGTCAGCAATGTCGCCAGCAACGTCGAGCTCCCGAATTTCACGCAGGCGCTCTACAACGCACGCGAGCTCGCAATGCAACGCATGCAGGCCGAAGCGGAGGCGCTGAACGCCAGGGGTATCGTCGGAGTCGATCTGCAGGAGAAGAGCCACGAGGGCTGGGGATCGCACATGATCGAGTTCTTCTCGATCGGGACCGCGATCGTCGCCAGCGAGTCAGCACAACGAATCGAGCCGCCCTCGACGGTTCTCGATCTGAACGACCGCTGATCGATACACCGTTCACTGAAGCTGACGCTGCAGTGGTCGCTGCGGCGGCTCCTCAGCCGCCGCCGGAACCGCTCGGCGCCGTGTCCAAGGACATATCCAGGACTCGGCAAGACCGACCGCACGGCACTGGAATCGTGGGCATTGAATCGCCCGCAACCAGCACAATTACCCTGCAAAAGGCAAATCTTTCAGGTCGGAGCGCCTGGGCTTGGGCCTGGCGGCGGCACCTAAATCCTGCCTTCGCTTGCAAGCCGCTCTGCGTGGTTCGGCCTGCTTCGTTGCATCATCGTTAAGCACCACCGTCACGAGGCAACCGGCACATCAATTCCGGGGTAGACGTGTTATTGGTGTGTCATCGATCCCATGTCTGGCCGTCAACTGATCCCATCTTTCTTCAGCCTGCTCCGAGCAAGGGCCCGCCTGCGGTGGGGCCTGGCCGGCGTGTGCGCGCTCGTCGCCGTCACCGGTTTGCTCCCGAGCGCCGCAGCGTTCGCGCGCGGCGGCGCCGCGGCCAGCGGCGCGCACCTTCGCGCCAGAGCCTCCAGCTGCCCGTGGCTGAATCAGTCGCTCACGCCCGGCGCGCGGGCGAACATGTTGCTGTCGCACATGAGCCTCGCGGAGAAGATCGCGGAGATGTACGTCAACTCATCCACGACGACCGGCCCGTACGCCGGCTACGAGGGCTGGGTCGCATCCCAGCCGGCACTGTGCATCCCGTCACTGGTGGAGCAGGATGGCTCGCTCGGCGTGGGCGCCGGCGCGACTGGCGTAACGCAGCTTCCGGACGAGGTCTCGCTCGCGTCCGCCTGGGACCCGTCGCTCGCGTATCAGTACGGCGTGGTCAACGGACAGGAGCATCGGGCGAAGGGCATCGCGATGGTGCTCGGACCGGGCGTGAACATCCAGCGCGACCCGCGCTGGGGGCGCAACTTCGAGATGTTCAGCGAGGACCCGTTCCTGACCTCGACGCTCGGCACGGCTGACGTCGAAGGCATTCAGAGCCAGGGCGTGATGGCCGACGTCAAGCACTTCGCGACCTACAACGCGGAAACGGATCGCATCACACCTCCGTACCAGAACACGATCGTGAGCACGCGGGTGCTGAACGAGATCTATCTGCCGCCCTTCTACAGCGCTGTCGAGCAGGCCCACGCCGCGTCGATCATGTGCGCCTACCCGCTGCTGAACGGCGCGTTCTCATGTCAGAACCCCGGGTTGCTCACCGGGATTCTCGATGATCAGTGGGCCTTCCCGGGGTTCGTCCGCTCGGACGGCGCAGCCAACGTTTCAACCGTCGAGTCCGCGGACGCCGGGCTCGATCAGGAGCGTGGAAGCTACTTCTGGGACAACGGCCTGCTCCAGACGGCCGTCACCGACGGCCAGGTGAGCACGGTGACGATCAATCAGGCCCTCAGGCGGATCCTGACCCAGATGTTCCAGTTCGGGCTGTTCAACAACCCGCCCACCGGGAACCTGTCGTCTCCTGCAACCACCCCTGCCGACAACGCCTTTGCCCAGAACGTCGCCGCGCGCGGGACCGTGCTGCTTCAGAACCTCGGGAACATCCTGCCGCTCAGCACCGCGACCACCAAGTCGATCGCGGTGATCGGCGCCGATGGCACGACCAGCCCCGACACGGCCGGCAACGGCAGCGCGTACGTCAACGCAACGTCAGTGATCAGTCCCCTGAGTGGCATCACCGCCCGCGCCGGCTCCGCGGCGACCGTCACGTCGTACTCGGGTAGCGATCCCGCGCAGGCTGCCGCTGCTGCCAAGGCAGCCCAGGTTGCGATTGTGTTCGCGAACCAGCCGGAGTCTGAGGGCGCCGACCTGAAGAACATCTCGTTGCCGAACGGTCAGGACGAGTTGATCGAGTCGGTGGCCGCCGCCAATCCCAACACGATCGTCGTGTTGAACACCGGCGGACCCGTGCTGATGCCGTGGCTGCCCAGCGTCAAGGGGGTGCTGGAGGCTTGGTATCCAGGACAGGACGACGGCGCCGCGATCGCATCGGTGCTGTTCGGCGACACCGATCCGAGCGGGCACCTGCCCCAGACCTTCCCGTCCAGTCTGGTCGAGACCCCGACCCAGTCGGCGTCTCAGTTCCCCGGTGTGAACGGGCAGGTTCATTATTCAGAGGGGCTCGATGTCGGGTACCGCTGGTACGACGCCCACAATGTCGCGCCGCTGTTCCCCTTCGGCTACGGACTGTCGTATACGAAGTTCCGCTTCAGCAATCTGACGGTCACCCCACGGTCGGTCGTCAACAGCACGTCCGGGCCGGGCACTGCGACCGGTCAGGCCGCTCAGGTGGCCCGCGTGACCGCCACGATCACGAACACCGGCCCGGTCGCCGGTAGCGACGTGGCGCAGCTCTATGTCGGCGACCCGGCCACAGCCGGAGAGCCCCCGCGGCAGCTGGAGGGCTTTGCTCGGGTGACGCTTGCCCCCGGAGCGTCGAGGACGGTGAGCTTCAAGCTCACGGGCCGCGAACTCTCCTACTTCAGCACCACCGCCAACGGATGGACGTTGCCCGCCGGCCAATTCTCGATCTACGTCGGCGACTCCTCGGCGCTGACGTCGCTGCCGTTGCACGGGAAGCTCACGATCACGCGAACCGTCGGCAACCGTTACGCCGGGATGGCCGCACCCGCGGCCGTCGATCCGGCCGGGACTTTCACCGCGAAGGCGACCTTCGTCAATCACGGCAACCTTGCGATCAAGAACGGAATCGTTCGGCTCGGCTACCCGTCCACGTGGACGGTGGTCCGCCTTGCGCGCTCTCGAACGCTCTCCGTGCCGGCCGGGCGGAGCGCGACCGTCGGCTACCGTGTCACGCCTCCTGAGCAGGCGGCGGGCCTGATCAAGAACCTGACCGCCCAGCTTTCCTCGGCGGGCCGCGCCGGCGCGGGGAACCTGAGCGCGACGGCGCAGGTCACAGTGAGGGAACCGGTCACGCTACGCATGAGCTCGCCGGTCGTTGTCAGTCCGTCGTTCTCGACGCCGACGACGGTCTCGGTGGTCAGCCACATCAATCAGGCTCTGCGCGTCAAGCTGACGCCCAGCCTGCCGGCCGGGGTCACGGTCGCGCCGGCCTCGCCGACGGTGTTCCTGCCCGCACACAAGACGGTCAGCGTCAGGGTTCTCGTGTCGGCTGCAGCAGGCCAGGCGGCCGCAACGGAGCACATCGGGCTGACCCCCAAATTCAGCTATGTGGTCAGGCGGGTGCCGATGACCAGGACCCAGCTGGCCGCCGCCAAGGCCCAGATGACCGTCGACATCCCGTACCCATCGCTGGCGGCGGCGTTTGACGCGAGCGTGATCAGCGACGACAGCGCCATCACCGCGGCCAACTTCGACGGCAACGGCAACAGCTATTCAGAGGAGGCGCTGACCGCCGTCGGGCTGGCACCGGGCGCAAACGTACCCGTCGACGGGACGACCGTGCAGTGGCCGAACGTTGCGGCGGGCACGCCGGACAGCGTGATCGCGAACGGTCAGACGGTTTCCCTCACCGGCTCCCCGGCGGACACGCAGCTGGTCGTGCTCGGCGCCTCGAGCGGCGCCGACGAGAAGGGCACCGGCCTGATCGAGTACAACGACGGGACCGTCCAGCCGTTCACGATGACGCTGGACAACTGGTTCAACCCGGCCGACACCGGGTCCAACAAGTTGGTCGCCGTGGCCAGTTATGTGAATGACTCCACGGGTGCCGGCAACAAGGGTGTCGTCGGCAAGCGCAACCACAAGGCACGCGTGTTCGCCGTCGCAATCCCGCTCCGAGCCGGCAAGACCGTCGCGAGCGTCACGCTGCCGGAGATGGCGACCCTTCCGGGTGTCTTCCCGACGCGCATCTTCGCCCTCGGTCTGAGCGGCGCACCCGCCACGTAGAGCGGCACGCCCGCGGCCTGGCCTGGCTGTTGCCAGGCCGCGCGCGGCCTACAGCATCCGGGGCTCGGCGGTCATCGCGGCGCCCACGTCTCCGGTGTTCGGGGTGCCGTCGGGCTCGATCAACAGCACGTGGGTCTCCTCGGCGGCGTCCGGGCAATGCTCGACACCGCGCGGAACGACGAACACTTCCCCCGGATCCAGCTCGATGTCGCGATCGCGCAGGTGGATCGTCAGGTGGCCGCTCAGGACCAGGAAGAAGTCGTCGGTCTCGTCGTGCTTATGCCATACGAACGGGCCCTTCACCTTGACCACCTGAAGCTTGTAGTCGTTGATGAACCCGACGACCCCGGGCTGATACGGCTCCTCCAGCAGCGCCAGCTTGGCGGCCAGATTGATCTTGTCGTTCATGGGCAGAGCATAAGCTCGCGAGCCGCCCCGCCCGGCCGCCCAGCCGCCCAGCCGCGCTTCACGTACCGCAGAACTCGCCCTTGTCAGGATCGACGGCGATCACCCCGCGGAACACGCCGTCAGCGCCGACGACCGGGAGCCGCCAGCTGGGCTCGCTCAGCGCAAGGTCGCGGGCGGCAGCCGCGGCCATCTGCGGGTCGGCGACGGGTCCGGCCTTGGCCAGGCCGGTCGCCGGCGCCTCGGGGTCGGCGTCGTCGGGGAGCTGGTCACGGCCGATCGAGCCGACATAACGGTCGCCGTCGACGAGCACCGCGAGCCGCCGGGAGTCGCTCTTTGAGAAGAAGTCACGGATGTCGCCGACGGTGCCGGTCGCGGGCAGGCCCGACATGTGGCGGTGCGTGAGCTGAGAGGCAACGAGCCCCTCGACCTGATCGAGATTCGTCATTGCGCGATCCTCGCAGCCCTCGCGCCCGGTGGCAACACGCAGGCTATGAGTCAGACACGCAGGGGGCCATGTGTTGACGCGGCGGTCGGCCTCGAATATGATCCCGCCCCGGGAGGATGACAACGTTGTCATTCATGGCACGGCGCTCATTGCCGCGTTGGCTGTTGCACGGCCGGCGTGCCGATGAACTGAAAGCCTTTGTCGGATTCAACGGAGGGAGAGCAGTGATGTCAATTCTTCGGCGTCGGCGGCATTTCGCGCTGCTGCTCGTCGTGACGGGCCTGATGATCTCGGGACTCGTTTCGGTGGCGTCCACATCCGCCGCTCAGCGGCACGACAGCGCGGGACAGTCAAGCGGGCCCCGATGGCTGGCCACATGGGGAGCTTCGCCAGTGGACATGGGCAACCACGACTACAGCGGAACGATCCGCAACATCGTCTTCACTTCTGTCGGAGGCAACGAGGTCCGGATTCGTCTCTCGAACGAGTTCGGAGACCAGCCGTTGCAGATCGGTGCCGCCTACGTCGGACTCGGCGAGCAGGACGGCAGCATCGTCGGCGCGAACGTGCCGCTGACCTTCTCGGGCTCGTCCACCGTGACGATCCCGCAGGGCGGCGAGGTGATGAGCGACCCGGTGAAACTCAACGTGCCGCCACTCTCGGACCTGGCGGTCAGCCTGTACATCCCCACCCCGACCGAGCAGACCGGTCACCTCGACTCACAGTCGACGACCTACATCACATTCGGATCTAACGAGGCCTCCGCACCCACCGCGGCGGGCTTCATCCCGATCACGTCATGGTGGTTCGTGAACGGCGTCGACGTCACCGCACAGCCCCGCGTAAAGGGCACCGTGGTCGCGTTCGGCGACTCGATCACCGATGGCTACCAGTCCAGCACCGACCAGAACGACCGGTGGCCCAACGACCTGTCGCGTCGCCTGCAGGCCCGCCCCGGCAACACCCTCGGCGTGGTCGACGAGGGCATCAGCGCGAACGAGGTTCTCAGCAACATCGCCGGCAATCCCGGTGCCGGAGTCGCGGGCGTCAACCGGTTCGAACAGGACGTCGTCGACCAGCCGGGTGTCAAGGACGTGATCCTGCTCGAGGGGGTCAACGACATCGGCAACAACGACACCTCGGCGAGCGCGCTGATCGCGGGCTACCAGCAGATGATCGCCGAGGCCCACGCTGCCGGGCTCAAGATCTTCGGCGGCACGATCCTCCCGTTCCAGGGCTCGGGGTACTGGTCGGCGGAGAAGGAGCAGACCCGGGACGCGGTGAACCATTGGATCCTCACCAGCGGCGCCTTTGACGGAGTCATCAATTTCTCCGGTGCCATGGCGGATCCGAGCAACCCGCAGATGCTCAACCCCGCGTATGACAGTGGCGACCATCTGCACCCCAACGACGCCGGCTATCAGGTGATGGCCAACGCGATCAATCTGAAGATGCTGCTCCGCTAACCCGCGAGCAGCTCGCGGGCCTGCCGGGCCATCTCGAGGTCCTCGCGCGTGTGGACGCTCAGCGCCCGCGCGCCGAGGAACTCGAGGCCCCGCATCGCCTCGGACCGGATCGCCTCGGCATGCTCGCCGACGCCGCCGGTGAAGACGACCAGGTCGGCGCCGTGCAGCGCTGCGGCCATCGCCGCGATGCCCGCCCGCAGGCTGTGCAGATACACGTCGATCGCGAGCGTGGCGCGAGCGTCGCCGGAGGCGCGTGCCGCGAGGACGGCGCGCATGTCGCCGGTACCTGCGAGTCCGGTGAGGCCGGACTCGTGCTCCAGGCCCTGCGCCAGCTCAGCCACGGTCATCCCGGCTTGTGAGAGCAGCCACAGCAGCAGGCCAGGGTCGATGCTCCCGGATCGGGTCGCCATCACGAGGCCGTCGAGCGGCGTGAAGCTCATCGTCGTGTCGACCGAAGCGCCGCCGGCGATCGCGCACAGCGACGCCCCGGCGCCGAGGTGACAGCTGACGACCCGCGTGTCCTGGCCGAAACGGGCCGCCACGTGCCGCGCGATGTAGGCGTGCGAGAGCCCGTGGAAGCCGTAGCGGCGCAGGCTCCAGCGCTCACGCCACTGCTCGGGCAGCGCGAAGGTCGCAGCCGCGTCCGTGATCGTCACGTGGAAGGCGGTGTCGAAGCACGCGATCGCCGGCAGCTCCGGCAGCGCCGCGCTCACGGCATCGAGCGCCGCCAGTGACTTCGGCTGATGCAGCGGCGCCAGCGCGGTCAGCTCGCCGAGCGCGGCGCGCACCCCGGGATCGACCCGCACCGCCCCACGGAACCGCGTGCCGCCGTGGACGACGCGGTGCGCGACGGCGTCCGCGTCGCTGAGCTCACCGGCCAGGGCTGCGCGCAATTCGTCGTCGGGCACTGTCGCGCCCGGTGCCGCCAGCTCCCGCTCAGCCAGCGGCGGCGCATCAGGCCCGGGATCCTCCCCGACCCCGGCCGGATCCTCCTCCACCAGCGCGAGCTTGAGTGAGCTCGACCCGGCATTGACCGCGAGAACCCGGGTCATGCGCCTTTAGGGCTCACCGAGATCGCCCTCAGGTCGCGGCCGGCCAGGTCCAGTTGTTCACGTCCGGCGCGTCCTCGCCGTGCGCGCGCGTATAGGCGCGGCAGCGCAGCCGCTCATCGACCATGTGCTGTCGCAGTTCGGCCGCCGTCTGGCTCAAGCCCGGTACCCGGTCGATCACGTCCTTCACGAGGTGGAAGCGGTCAAGGTCGTTGAGCATGACCATGTCAAAGGGGGTGGTCGTGGTCCCCTCTTCCTTGTACCCGCGGACGTGAATATTCGCGTGCCCCGCCCTGCTGTAGGTAAGCCGGTGGATCAGTGTCGGATAGCCGTGATAGGCGAAGATCACCGGCGCCGTGGTGGTGAACAGCGCATCAAACTCATGGTCGGAGAGGCCGTGCGGATGCTCGCTCTCCGGCTGCAGACGCATGAGATCGACGACGTTGACCAGCCGCACCTTCAACTCGGGCAGGCGCTCGCGCAGGATCGACGCGGCGGCGAGCGCCTCGAGCGTGGGGATGTCACCGGCACACGCGAGCACGACATCAGGCTCGCTGCCCTCGTCGTTCGACGCCCAGTTCCAGATGCCGATGCCGCGTGTGCAATGGGCCACGGCCTCATCCATCGACAGATAGTTCAGCGCCGGCTGCTTGCCGGCCACGATCACGTTCACGTAGTGACGGCTGCGCAGACAATGATCGCCAACCGACAGCAGACAGTTCGCGTCCGGGGGCAGGTACACCCGCACGACCTCAGCCTTCTTGTTCACGACGTGGTCGATGAACCCGGGATCCTGGTGTGAGAAGCCGTTGTGATCCTGCCGCCAGACGTGACTGGACAGCAGATAATTCAGTGAGGGTATCGGCGCGCGCCAGTGGATGTCACTCGTCGTCTTCAGCCACTTGGCGTGCTGGTTGAACATCGAGTCGACGATGTGGATGAACGCCTCATAGCAGTTGAACAGCCCGTGCCGTCCGGTCAGTGTGTAACCCTCGAGCCAGCCCTGACACAGGTGTTCTGACAGAACCTCGATCACCCGGCCTTGCTTGGCCAGGTGATCGTCTCCAGCGATCTGTTCGGCGACCCACTGGCGGTCGGTGGTCTCGAACACAGCCTGCAGCCGGTTCGAGTTCGTCTCGTCAGGGCCGAACACGAGGAAGTTGTCCGGGTTGGCCCTGATCACGTCGCGCAGCCACTCGCCGAGGACGTGCGTGGCCGAGCACGATGTCGTCGCCGGGGCCGCCACCTCGACGGCGTAGTCACGGAAGTCCGGAAGCTCGAGCGCACGCGTGAGCGCGCCGCCGTTCGCGTGGGGGTTGGCGCTCATCCGGCGCTCGCCCAGCGGGGCGAGCGCGGAGATCTCCGGCATGAGCGCCCCCTCTGAGTCGAACAGCTCTTCGGGGCGGTAGGAGCGCATCCAGGCCTCGAGTTGCGCGAGGTGCTCTTCGTTCTCGCGCACCCCGCTGAGCGGGACCTGGTGGGCGCGGAAGGTGCCCTCGATCGGAATCCCGTCGACGACCTTGGGACCGGTCCAGCCCTTGGGCGTGCGCAGGACGATCATCGGCCATGCCGGCCGCTCGGTCTCACCGCCCTCGCGCCAGCCCGCCTGGATGGCGGCGATCTCATCGAGCACGCCGTCCATCACCGCCGCCATGCGCTGGTGCATCTCGTCGGGGTCGGAGCCGGAGACGAAGTGCGGCTCGTAGCCGTAGCCGCGCAGCAGCGCATCGAGCTCGGCCTCGGGGATCCTCGCGAGGACGGTCGGGTTCGCGATCTTGTAGCCGTTCAGGTGCAGGACCGGGAGCACCGCGCCGTCAGTGGCCGGATTCAGGAACTTGTTGGAGTGCCAGCTGGCGGCGAGCGGACCGGTCTCCGCCTCGCCGTCACCGATGACGCACAGCGCGATCAGGTCGGGGTTGTCGAGCACGGCGCCGTAGGCGTGTACCAGGCTGTAGCCGAGCTCGCCGCCCTCATGGATCGATCCCGGCGTCTCCGGCGCGACGTGGCTCGGAATGCCCCCGGGGAACGAGAACTGCCGGAACAGGCGCCGGAGCCCCTCCGTGTCGTGACCGATCCGGGTGTAGACCTCGGTGTAGGTGCCGTCCAGATAGGCCCCGGCCACGAGTCCCGGACCTCCGTGGCCCGGGCCGGTGATGTAGATCACGCTCAGGTCGCGCTCGCGGATCGCGCGGTTCATGTGCGCGTAGAGGAAGGTCAGTCCGGGGGTCGTGCCCCAGTGTCCGAGCAGCCGCGGCTTGATGTGCTCGCGCCGCAGCGGCTCGGTGAGCAGCGGGTTGTCCATCAGGTAGATCTGGCCCACCGACAGATAGTTGGCGGCTCGCCACCATGCATCGAGCCGCCGCAGTGAAGTCTGATCCAGCGGCTCGTCCGGGCTCAGGCTCGCCATGGCAGTGGTCAAGCTACTGCATGTGGCGAGCGCGCGCGCAGGTCCTGCTGCGCGGACTGGCGGCGGGCGCCTCGGGTGAGGATCAGCATCGGCGCCCGCGCGTAGCGCAGCAGGCGGTGGGTGGTGCTGCCATGGACGAGACGCCCGACCGGGCCGTAGTCGCGCGAGCCGACGATCAGCAGGTCGACCGTGTCGCTGAAGACGGCGATCTCGTCGATCGTCTCTCCGCAGCTCGCGGCGGCTGCGACCCCGGTCTCGCGGGCGATCCGTTCGCGCGCGCTTGCCTCGCGCGCCCGGACGGCGCCGGTGAAGGTCTCCCATGGACCCAGATCGAGGTCGGAGAGCGGCAGCGGCAGCGCCTCGAAGGCCGTCGCCTGCGCCCCCAGCTCGGCGGCGAGGGCGCGCCCGGTGCCCACCGCCGAGCGGCTTTCGACAGAGCCGTTGTATGCGATCCCGATCTGCTGGATCGGCGTCCCGGTCTCCGCGTAGGACAGCGGCGCCACCGCCACAGCGCAGGGCGCGCCGTTGACCGCGTCCCGGGTCTCATCGCTCAGGCGCACGCGTCCGCTGCGGCCTGCGCGTGAGGAGCCGATCACCAGCAGATCGGCGCCGGCCGCCTCGGCCAGTTGATGCAGGCCGGCGCCGACCCGGTGAGATTCGCTCACGTGGGCGAAGCTCAACCGGCCGGCGGGGCTGCCCGGGCCGGCGGGGCTGCCGGGCCCGGCGGGGCTGACGAGCCGAAGCGCGAGCGCGATCGCATCCCGGCCGCCGGTCTCCAGGTCGATTCCGACCAACACGGTGTTGAACATGGCCTCGCCGAGATTAGGCTCGGCCGGGCGGGCCGCCATCCGTGCGGATTCGCACGATCGCTACGTATGTTCTACCCACGCAGGTCGCGGCGCTCGATCGCGACCATGCCCACCGCCGTGAGCACGATCGCCAGAGCGCCGAGGACGACCAGCCCGCCGATTCCGATGCCGCGGCTGAGCGGGTCATGGCTCGCGTAGTAGTAGTACGGCGACAGATACTTCATCCAGCCGAGCCCGCTGACCAGCGGCGCGAAGCTGTTGACCAACCAGCCGAGGATCCCGACGGCTGACGCCACGCCGGTCGCGAGCGCTCGGCGCCCGGTGCCGGCCGCGACCGCCACGGCCACGGCACCGGACGCGAACCCGAAGAACGCGAGGTGCACGGACAGCGCCGCCATGTTCCCGACCGAGATGCCACCGCCTGCGGCGGCGACGCCGAGCAGCAGCCCGATCCACGCCCCCACCGCGATGATCACCACGACGATCGCGATCGCGCACGCCTTGGCCGCGACCAGGTGAGAGCGCCTGATCGGATATGCGAGGACCAGGGCGAGAATGTGGTCTTCCTCCTCGCCGGCGATCGTCGCGGAGGCGCCCGTGATCGCCAGTGCCGCGGCCAACAGCGGTCCGTAGATCGCGCCCATCTCGCCGCGGAACCAACCGGTCACCGTGCCGTAGTCGGCGCCGCCGAGCAGGTTGGCGACGCTCTCGGGCACGTTCAGCTGGCCGATCGTATGCCCGACGGACGGGAACAGGGACCCCACCAGGATCAGCACGACGATCAAGCCAACGCCCGTGATGATCGCGCCCGTGAGCCGCAGCCGCAGCCCAAGCGTGAAGACGGGCCTGCTCAACGCCCGCCCTCGTGCTCGGAGTCCTCGCCCTGCGCCCCGCCATCGCCCTCGCCATCGTCCCGGTAGTAGCGCAGGAAGATCTCCTGGAGATCGTCCTCGCGCGGGCGGACCGCCTGCACCTCGTGGCGGGCCGCGGCCTTGATCACCGCATCCGCCGACCCCTCGAAGCTGATCGTCAGGATCGACCCCGCGGCGCGTACGTGGCTGACGGCGGGCAGCGCCCTGAACTCATCACCTCCCACCGGGCCCGCGAACTCGATCTCGAGCCGCTGTGTCGCCACCCGGCGGAGGTTGTCGATCGAGTCGACCACGATCAGGCGCCCGTGCCGGAGGATCGCGAGCCGGTCGGTCACGCGCTCGACCTCGGACAACGTGTGCGAGGACAGAAACACCGTGCGCCCCGCGGCCCGCACCTCACCCAGCAGCGTGTGGAAGTTCTGTTGCATGAGCGGGTCGAGGCCGGCGATCGGCTCGTCGAGGATCAACAGCTCGGGCTCGTGCATGAACGCCTGCACGATGCCGAGCTTCTGGCGGTTGCCGGTCGAGAGTTGGTGGATCGGGCGATCGAGGTCGGCGCCGAAGCGCTGCACCAGCGACTCACGCACACGCATGTCGACGCCGCCCCGCAGGGCGGCGAGGTGATCCAGCATCGCGCGGCCCGTCAGCTTCGGATACAGCGCCAGGTCGCCGGGGAGAAAGCCGACGCGGCGGCGGATCTCCAGGCTGTCGGCGATGGTGTCGAGCCCGAGCACGCGAGCACCGCCGGCGGTCGGACGGATCAGGCCGAGGAGCAGCTTCAGGGCGGTCGACTTGCCGGCGCCGTTGGGACCGAGGAAGCCGAACACCTCGCCGGTGCGCACCTCCAGGTCAAGGTCGAACAGCCCGCGTCCGGAGCCGAAGTCCTTCGAGAGGCCGGTCGTGGCGATCGCCGGGACGGAACGCGTCATCAGCGCCATCGTCCCACCCCGCGCGGCGCGGAGTATTAGACTCACAGGTGGCCTTCAGGTCGACGAGCACTGTACGTCCAACAAGGCGGGACTGAATGCGCTTCAGCGCAGTCACGCACGCGGGGCGGGGGCATCGGCGCCAGCTTGCGCCGTCGCCGGGGGTTCGAGCCGGCACGCAGGCCGGAGTTGGCACCGAGAAGCGCCGCGACCTGCAGGGCGTGCGTGCGCTGGCGGTGCTGCTCGTGGCGCTCAACCACGCAAACGTCCCATTCCTGCGCGGCGGCTACATCGGCGTGGACGTGTTCTTCGTGCTGTCCGGTTACTTCATCACCGGGCTGCTGCTGCGCGAGTCGCTGGGCGGCGAGTACGGTCGCGGGGGCGAGGCCGCGAGCGGCCGGATCTCGATCCCGAGGTTCTATGCGCGTCGCGCCCGCCGCATCCTCCCGGCCGCGACGCTCACGCTGGCGGTCACCAGCGTCGCGGTGTTCGTCGTCTACGACCTGCTGCGCGCGAACCTGCTCGGGGCAAAGCCCGAGCTGCTCGACGCATTCGCGGCATCGTTGTTCTACGCCAACGTTCACTTCGCGGCTAACGCGACCAACTATTTCGCGCAGACCACGACGACGTTCCCGTCCCCAGTCCAGCACTTCTGGTCGCTGTCGGTGGAGGAGCAGTTCTACCTCGTCTGGCCTTCGTTGCTGGCGGGCACGTTGCTGATCTGCCGCCACGGTCATCGGAAGGCTTTTGATCGCCGCCGGGCCGTGCGGCTCGTCGGAGCGGTGATCGCGCTCGCCTGCGCCGGCTCGCTCCTCTGGTCGATCAGTGACACCGCGGTCAGCCCACAGAGCGCCTACTTCTCGACCTTCGCTCGCGCCTGGGAGCTCGGCCTCGGCGCCGGCCTCGCGCTGTTGGCTCCGCGCGCCGCGTCGCTGCCGAGGGAGGTGCGCATCCCGCTCGGCTGGATCGGGTTCGGGATGGTGCTCACCGCCGCGGTGTTCTACTCGAGCGCCACCAGCTTCCCCGGCGATGCCGCGCTGCTGCCCGTGGTTGGGACGGCGCTGATCGTCGTGGCCGGGCTGCACGGCACCCGGGTCGGGATCGACCGGCTGTTGGGCTTGCGCCCGTTCGCCTACGTCGGCGACCGCTCCTACACCTTCTATCTCTGGCATTACCCGGCGCTGATCATCGTCTGGCAGGCTGCAGGTCACACCCTGCCCCCACTTGACAACGTCGGGCTACTGATCGGCGCGTTCGCCCTGTCCGCGTTCACCTTCCACTTCTACGAGAACCCGCTGCGGTTCGCCCGCTGGCTGCGCGGTTGGCGCACGGCCGCGCTGGTCCCGGTCACGATGGGAGCCGCGGTTGCGGCGATCATCATCCCGGTCCTCGCCGTGCAGGCGACCCTCGCGGAGCAGGCGGTGGCCGACCAGGGCGCGCACAGCGCGCAGCTGAGACCGGCTCGCGGGCAGCCCGATCCGCGCAGCATGTGGCTGGCCAAGGCGCTGCCGGCGGTCGCGCAGGCAGTCGTGAGCGTGCGCGACGATGCGCCCCTGCCGAAACGGATAGTTCCGGACGACGCGAGGCTCGAGCAGGAGAACACCCTCGTCAGCTACGACATTCCCAGGGGCTGTCAGCCGTCGTTCGGGTCAGGCGACACCAGCAAGATCTGCCTGTTGGGCGACCCGACGGCAAAGAAGGTGGTGGCCGTGTTTGGCGACTCGCACGCGGGAATGTGGATGCCCGCGCTCGTGGCTGATGCACGCGCCCAGAAGTTCGCGGTGGTCGTGCTCGACAAACCGGGCTGCTTCGTGGACCGCGTCCACACGAACTTCGCCGGCTGGCCATGCGCCACCTGGTACCGCTGGGCGATGCGGCAGGACCACAAGCTGCATCCTGCCGTGACGCTTGTCGCGTTCGACCTCAGCAGCGGCACGCTGACGACGGACCCGAGTGCGACCGCCGCCGACATTCGGGGCGTGGTCACACACGTCGTCAGGGGCGTCTATCTGTCCGACCCGCCCAAGCAGGCGGAACTGCCGGGCACGTGCATCACCGCGCCAGGAGCCACGATGCGCAGTTGCTCGACGCCGCTACCGAGCGGCTACACACCGCTGATGCAGGACATCGCGCAGATGCTGCAGCATATCCACCACGGGTGGATCCCGGTGCTGCAGTGGTTCTGCGCCGACGGGATCTGCCCGATGGTCATCGACCACATGCTCGCCACCCGTGACGGCAGCCACCTCACGATGGAGTACAGCGCAGCTCTGGCGCCGCTGCTCGGAAACGAGTTGAGGCCGATCCTCCGCCGCCTCTGACGCGGCGCGCAACCCGGGCGGCGCGCAACCCGCGGCCGCCACGTAACCCGGGCCCTTGACTTTCCCACTAGGAAACCGATAGAGTTTCCCAGCAGGAAAGTCAACGACTCAGAAGGGGACCGGCGATGGGCATTCCAGTGGACGAGAGCGAGGCGTACCTCGCGCTCAGCGCAGTGCAACGGCGGCGCCAGCAGGTGCTCGCCGAGATCGGTGTACCGGCTTGGTACTGGTTCTTCCTGGCGCTCGGCTGGGCCGGCCTCGGGGTGCTGAGCGACTTCGGGCCGTCCTGGGCGGTCACGGCCGGAACGGCCGTGTTCGGCGCCCTGCACGCGACGCTCGCGCCGCGCGTGATCACGGGCCGGCGCGGATCCTCGCAGCTGAGCATCCGCGGCGACCTGGTCAGCCGCGAGCTCCCGGCCATGATCATCGGCTTCCTGGTGCTGATGATCGGTGTGACTGTCGCGATCGCGCTGCTCCTGCACGCGGACGGCACCCGGCATCCGGGCACGTTCGCGGGCGCGATCGTCGCGCTGCTCGTGGTGACGGGCGGGCCCTCGCTGATCGCCGCCGTGCGCCGCCGTGCCGAGCGGGGCTAATGCTCAGATGCCAGATCCACGCTTCGACGAGTTGATTCACCCGAGCACCAGGCTCGCGATCGTTGCGCTGCTGGCCTCGACCGACTGGGCCGACTTCGCCTACGTGCGCGACCGCCTGGAGATGTCCGACTCGGCGCTCTCCAAGCAGTTCACGACGCTCGAGGAGGCTGGCTACCTCAGCGTCGACCGGCCGCTCGAGAACCACCGCAGGCGGGTCCGCGTCGCTCTGACCGACGCGGGCCGCGCCGCCTTCGACGGGCATGTGGCGGCATTGCAGGCGGTGATCGCCGGTGCACCGGTGTCGGCCGGAGCCCCGGCCCCACAGCCCGCGGTCCAGCGAGCCGCGGTCTAGCGAGCCGGACTACAAAAGCCGCCCACCCCGCGCGACCCAGGCGTCGATCAGCACGCGCGCGATCGAGACCTCACCCGGGAGACTGAGGGACTCAGCCACACCGCGCTGGGCAGCGGCGATCTCCTCGAACGAGAACCACCGCACCTCCACCATCTCACCCGGCTGCGGGAGCGGCTCGCCGCCCAGGGCGCTCGCCTCGTAGCCGAGCATCAGCGAGGACGGGAACGGCCACGGCTGCGACGCCAGATAACGAGGGGCGACCGCGACGATTCCGGACTCCTCGCGGACCTCGCGCACGACCGCCTCCTCCGGCGTCTCGCCGGACGCGACATAACCGGCGAGGATCGAGAAGCGGCCCTCGGGCCAGCCGAGCCGGCGTCCCATCAGCACCCGGCCCTCGTGCTCGACGAGCATGATCACGACCGGGTCGGTGCGCGGAAAGTGTGAGCTCTTGCACGTCGGGCAGCGGCGCGAGAGCCCGGCGTCGGCCACGCGCGTGCCGGCTCCGCAGACCGCGCAGAACCTGTGCGTGCGGTGCCAGTTGAGCAGCGCCACGAGGTAGGCGGCGAGGCCGCCCTCGGCCTGCGGCAGCAGCACACCCGCGTCGCGCAGCGACACGAGCCGGCCGACGCCGGTCTCCGCGACCGTGCTCGCGGCGTCGGCGCCGTCGAGATCGGCGCCGAACAGCGGGCGCGGTCCGTCGGCCGAGTCCGGCGAGTCCTCGATCCCGAGCAGGATCGGCTGGTAGGGGTTGACGCGCCCGGCGAGCGGGCGGCGCAGCAACTGCGGCCGCGGGTGCTCGGAGATCAGGACGCTGTCAGTGCTGGCGCCGAGCACAGCCGCCCGCGGATGCTTCAGCAGCCGCTCGATCTCGCCGCGGTCGCTGCGCAGCTCGGCGACGCGATCAACCGTCGTCCCGCTGAACGCCGGCGTCAATGAGGTTGACAGTGCGAGGTTTGGCGTGGCCATCGGCGCTCCCTGGGACTGTAGCCGCGGGATGTTGCGGACCATGGGTCTGGTAAGCCCGGGGGTGCCGGTCCCGCTGGACCGCACCCCCGCTGGACCGCACCCGGCCGCCGGCTCGCAAGCGGCTTGCAAGATTTTGCGTAGAATTGCCGTGTGGCCCGCAAGCTTGCAGACGTTGCGAAACAGGCTGGCGTCAGCGAGGCGACGGTGAGTCGCGTGCTGAACGGCCGGCCCGGGATCTCGGAGTCGACCCGCGCCGCCGTTCTCACCGCGCTCGACGTGATCGGCTACGAGCGCCCCACGCATCTGCGCGTGCGCCGTGCACGCATGGTCGGCCTGATCGTGCCGGAGCTCCAGAACCCGGTGTTCCCGGCGCTCGCCGAGGTCGTCGCGGGGGCACTCGCGCAGCGTGGCTTCAACGCGGTGCTGTGCACGCGCACGGGCAGCATGTCCGAGGCGGAGTACGTCGAGATGCTGCTCGAGCGCCAGGTCTCGGGGATGATCTTCGGCGGCGGGCAGTACGCCGAGGCCGACGCGCCGCACGAGCACTACGACCGCCTGCTGCGGCTGCGCCTGCCGGTGGTGCTCGTGAACGCGGCCGCCGAGCACCTCGACTTCCCGCGCGTCTCGACCGATGACGCCGTCGCCATGGAGCAGGCATACGCGCACCTCGCCTACCTGGGCCACGAGCGGATCGGCCTGATCCTGGGCCCGCCCGACCATGTGCCGTCGCTGCGCAAGCTCGCGGCCTTCGAGCGCGTCGCCAAGGTGGCGCTGCCCTCCGAGCTGGTCGAGCGCACGCGCTTCTCGCTGGAGGGCGGGCACGCCGCCGCGCTGCGCCTGATCGAGCGCGGTGTCACCGGCATCATCTGCGCGAGCGATCCGCTGGCGCTCGGGGTGATCCGGGCGGCGCGCCGCTCCGGCATGACGGTGCCCGTGGACCTCTCGGTGATCGGCTACGACGACTCGCTGCTGATGAGCTGCACCGACCCGCCGCTGACGACCGTGCGGCAGCCGCTGGAGGCGATCGGCCGGGCGGCGGTCGAGATGCTGGCGGGCCAGATCGAGGGCTCGGCGGTCTCGGCCGACGAGCTGTTCTTCGAGCCCGAGGTGGTTGCGCGAGGCTCGACGGCGAACGCGCCCAAGCGGTGACGGCGAACGCCACGATGCGGTGACGATCCTGTAACGCTTGCGTTCGACAGTACGAAATATGCAAAAGTCAGTCTGACTCTTGCATTAGTTTGTCGGCCGTGTAATGCTTCGCCCCATGAGGGAGACGGACACGACGGTTGCGGCCGCAACGCGGCTTGAGGAGGCCGGTGCCGCCAGGCGCCACTGGTGGCGCGACGCCGTCGTCTACCAGGTCTACATCCGCAGCTTCGCCGACGCCAACGGCGACGGGATCGGCGACATCGCGGGGGTGCGGGAGCGCCTCCCCTACCTGGCGGAGCTCGGCGTCGACGCGCTGTGGTTCAACCCCTGGTACCCGTCGCCGCTCGCCGATGCCGGCTATGACATCACCGACTACCGCTCGATCGATCCGGCCTTCGGGACACTCTGGGAAGCGGAGCAGCTGATCGCGGAGGCGCGCGCGCTCGGCATCCGCACGATCGTCGACATCGTCCCCAACCACGTCTCCAACGAGCACCCCTGGTTTCAGCGGGCGCTGTCGGCGTCACCCGGCTCGGCGCCGCGTCGCCGCTTCTGGTTCCGTCCGGGCTGCGGCGAGTTCGGCGAGCTGCCGCCCAACGGCTGGCAGTCGATCTTCGGCGGTCCCGCCTGGACCCGCGTCGCCGACGGCGAGTGGTACCTGCACCTTTTCGCGCCCGAGCAGCCCGACCTCAACTGGGAGCGCCCCGAGGTGAGACTCGAGTTCGAGGAGATCCTGCGCTTCTGGTTCGACCGTGGCGTCGCCGGCGTGCGGATCGACTCGGCCGCGCTGCTGGTGAAGGATCCGGACCTCGCCGAGGAGCTCCCGGCCCCGGCTCCGGGCGAGCATCCGTTCACGGACCGCGACGAGCTGCACGAGATCTACCGCGGGTGGCGCGCAATCGCCGACGGCTACGCGGAACCGCGGATGCTGGTCGGCGAGGTCTGGCTGCCGGACGCGGAGCGCTTCGCGCGGTACCTGCGGCCCGACGAACTGCACACCGCCTTCAACTTCGATTTCCTCGCGTGTCCGTGGGAGCCCGGTCCGATGCGCGACTCGATCCGCTCGGCGCTCGCGGCGCATGCGCCGGTCGACGCACCCGCGACCTGGGTGCTCTCCAACCACGACGTCACACGGCCGGTCACACGCTACGGCCGCGCCGACACCAGCTTCGCGT